>JAHDWC010000115.1 GCA_023382575.1 Anaerolineales bacterium | reverse complement strand
CAAAACAGCGCGTCGCTTAAGCGACGCGCTGTTTTCATTTAAACACCACTTGTGTCAGCCTGCCAGCCTCCAGCGGAACGATACGCTCGCGCAAGCCTGAGGGGGCGTTGAATTGAATCTTATATTCGCCGGGCGGCAGGCTGCCTAACACTGCGTCTTCTTCGTTGTGCTCAAACCCGCGCGCGTACGATGAAAGATAATAAGTGAAGACTGCATTCCCGTCGATGAGGCGAGTGACCACCAGCGGACGTTCGTAATTGCGTTCAGAGTCCATTGCCAGCGTAATGGACAATGTGCCCGTATCGCTTTTGGGAATCAACCACAGCTCCGGGTTTTGCGTGGAGAAATAATCCGTATAGTCGCTACCTTCGCGGACCTCGAAGTGGAGATGGCTGCCAGTCGCGCCGCCCGTCGCACCGACTTGGCCAATCATATCGCCAACTTCAACCTGATCTCCCGCCTGGACCAAGATCGCGGAGAGATGGGCGTATAGCGTGTACATCTCGTCGGCGTGGCGGATGATGATCACGTTGCCATAGAAATTTGTCCACGGGCTGAACCGGGTGGACTTATCTGAGTCTGCGAAGACCACCTCCCCAGCCGCGGCGGCATGCACAGGAGTGCCAAAGGCATTCTGGAATTCCACGCCGTGATGTGGGTCACGTGCGCCGTTCTGCGTTGTGGCATACAGGTAGGTCAGATCCGCCAAGTCTTCCCCGGGCGGCAGGATGGGACGCTGGAAGAGAAAGCCCCAGTCGATGATGCAATAATCCGCTGTAAGTGGGTCACAGGGAATGGGTGTGGGCGTCAGCGAAGGTGGGATAAGGGTTTCTGTTGGAAGTGAGGTGGGGGTAAAGCCCGCGGTTGCGGTGGGGATTGGCTGTGTCGGCGTTAAGACAAGCGCCTGCTCCGTCGGCGTGGACGGAGCAGGCAGGTTACACGATGTGAAGAGAAAGACCCATAGAATAGATAAGAATATCCGCTTCATCGGCATGGGATCGCTTCGGTGTGACGGCAAGGATAGCTTTAAATCCCGCCGCGCTCTTGCATGACCGCGCGAATCTCGGCTTCGAGTTGGTCGGCTTCCCGCTCGAGGTCGAGCAATTCAGCGAGCATCTTCTCACCAGTGGACTTGTCTTCCAGGGAGTTGAGGTTGATGCGGACGTTGTATCCAGCGGCGGTGAGCGCGGCGCGAGCCATGGCAAACCCGGACGAGGCGTCACTGATGGCGCTGACGATGCCGTGTTTGGCGCACTTGATAGCCAGTCCCATCACTTTGACGGCGTCTTCTGCGACGTGCAGCGGAATGTGAGCAGCGTTGAGCGTGGCTTGAATGATAGCGGCTTCGCGGGCCTTCTTCTGTTCGTCGGTATCTTTGGGGAGGCGGAAGGCGCCCATCACGGCTTCGAAGGCGGAGGAGTCATCGTCCACAGCTTGAGTGAGCTCGGCGCGCAGATTCTCGGCCACCACACGGATAGCTTGCATCTCGGCCTCCACTTCGGCATACTTCTTCTTGCCGATGGTAACGCCCGCCACCATCGCCACCAACCCGGCACCCATAGCAGCGGCAAAGGCGGCAGCGGAGCCACCTCCGGGGGTGGGTGTGGGCGAGGCCAGCTCTTCCAGAAAAGAGGGACCTTTCCGGGCGGAGTCTGATGCGGCGGCGGGAGTGGAGAAGAGCCGCGATTCGAGGATCTGCTCCTTGTCGAACTGGTCCAACTGTGTGTACCAGACTGCTGCATCGGTGAGCGCTTCCTGCGGGATCAAGCCGACGAGTTCGCTGTGGTGGATGCCGACGCCATAGCGCTGCGCCTCACGGCGGATGAACTCCACTACGCGGGCGATGGGCGTCTCGCGGAAGTTGGTGAGGTTCATGGAGACTTGCGCGCGCCCATCCACAAGCAGACCCAAGCCTTTGACATAGCGCAAGCCACCAGAGGATTGCCGCACAGCTTTGGCGATCTTCTTGGCGATGTCCACATCGTCGGTGGTGAGGTACACGTTGAAGGCGATGAGGGGAGCGCGGGCGCCAATAACTGTCGCGCCGGCTTTGCCGAGTTTGGCTGGGCCGAAGTCGGGGTGACGAGCGGGGTTGGTTTCGATCTCTGCCTTGAGGCCTTCGTACTGTCCTCTGCGGATGTTCTCAAGGTTTGCGCGCTCCGGCTTGGCAGCGGCGGCTTCGTAGAGATAGACTGGGATGTTTAGTTCGCTGCTGACCCGTGCACCAAGATGCCTAGCGATGGCGATACATTCTTCCATGGTTGCGTTGCCAAGCGGGACAAAGGGGACGACATCCGTTGCACCGATGCGGGGGTGCGCGCCGGTGTGTACGTCGAGGTCGATCAACTCGGCGGCGGTCTTGATGGCACGGAAGGCGGCTTCCTCGACACCGGCTGGGGAGCCGGCGAAGGTGAGGACGGTGCGGTTATGGTCGAGGTCGGAGGAGCGGTCGAGGAGCTTGACTTCGCTCACGGATTGGATGGCGGCGACGATCTGGTCGATGATCTCAGGTCGGCGCGCTTCGGAAAAGTTGGGGATGCATTCAATGAGGGGTGTGGTCATGTGAGGTAGGGAATAGGGGTTGGTGATGAACGTATCAGGGATATGAGGATTGACTGATTTGATTATAAGGGGGGACGCGATTGGAGGCAATCGTGAAAAACGTCAGTTGAGGGGCTGCGTTGACACGATTGCCTCCAGAGTGTGGGAGGGCGCTGGGAGAGCCACCCTCAGGATGAGCCATTAAGGGAGTTGGCGCAGTTCGAAGTTGTCGAAGGAGACCTTGGTGGCATTGGGGTTGGCGTCGCTCCAGGCGAAGAGGCCGACGTAGCCGCTGGTGAAGGTGCTGTCTTGGGCTGTGGCGATCTGCTGGTCGTTGACGTAGAGGGCAAGGTTACCGTTGCCACAATCTGCGCCGATGGTGAAGGATTGACCCGCAGCGGGGATGGAGGCGCTGGTCCCGTCGGCGAGGTAGACGTTATCCTGTCCGACGATGGACTTGGCAATGGCGTATTGTCCGCCACCGGTGACGCCGAGGAAGTAGAAGTCCTGCGAATCCTGTTCGTGGCAGATGATGCCGAACATGGCAACGTCGTCGGTGCTGGAGTTGACCACGTCCACATCGGCGCGGACGTCGGTGTAGATGCGGCGGTTGGGGCCAGACCAGATGATGTAGTAGTCGGAGTAGACCTCAAAGAGGAAGGTGCCATCCACATATTCTATGGAGCCTTCGGCGTCGGTGCCGACGCCCCAGCCGCTGGAGGTGCTGGAGAAGTCGTCGCTGATGAGGCTGGTGACGCGCGGGGTTGAGGTTGGCAATGGGACAGTGGTGGCAAGCGGGGGCAGAGTGGCTGAGGGTTCAGGCGAGCCGCTGACCGCTGAACAGGCGAGAGAAACGAGTAAGACCACTAAGACCATGAAGGGGAGGAATAATTTTTTATCCATTTCTGCTCCTTTTTGGTGCTTATTATACAGGCTAGATTCCGTTTTCGATGCGGGGTTGAGGCGAATAGGGAAAAATGGGGGAACGAGGCGGCGAAGCATCGATGAGGCGTTTGTGTGCCTTCGATGCGCTTGATCGAGCAGGTTTATGATGGGTGTGCGATGACGTAAGGGAGGAGAATTATCCAGTTTGCAGTTTTTTAAGGTTGCTTGATTTTCGAGCCGGCTTCTGTATACTGTAAAAAGAATGGCGGGATACAGCAGGCAATCCTCCCCTACTTCAACGATCAAGTTCTGAATCCTGCCGGGGCAGTCGCAAGACAAGGACTGCGGGTATGTACTTATCCACCGGTGGTTTGCGCCTGGGGGCGCAGAAAGGAGGGACCCATGAGGATATGGGAGCGTACTGGGACCATTGGGAGACCGTTGGGAGAACGGAAAGGTTCTCTCATAATTCTTCGGTGGGGACTCAGGCTGGCGCTCCCACGTATTTAGGGTATTTGGAGTTGAACCGTTGAATTTCAAACAGATCACCAAGGAGAATTGCCATCATGGCACAAGTACGCAATAACATCATCATCAAGGGGCTTAGCGACTCCATTGGTAATCAGCTTGTTTTTAAGCAGGACAAAGCGGGGCGCACGATTGTGGGCGCGCCGCCGTCGATCGACCCGGACCGTACTTATTCGGAGGCGGAGTTAGAGCGGCAGGAGGTCTTCCGCGATGCGACCGTCTATGCGAAGGGCGCGAAGGGTGAGGCGGTGTATATCGAGAAAGCGGAGGGGACGCCGATGTCAGCTTACAACGTGGCCATCGCTGACTGGTTCCACGGGCCGGAAATCCGTGAGATCGATATTGAGAACTGGTCGGGTGCGGTTGGGGAGGTGATCCGCATTCAGGTGGTTGACAATGTGAAGGTGGCGAAGGTTAACGTGGTCATCAGTAACAGCGAGGGGGCGGTGCTGGAGCAGGGCGTGGCGGTTCCGGCTGAGGGGGCGTGGCTGACCTATACGACGACGGCAACGGCCGAGAACGGGTCGCAGCTGGTGGTGACGGCGGAGGACCTGCCGGGCAATGTGACCGATATGACTGTGGTTTTTAGCGATTAGCAGGTAGTGCCCCCGTGACAACCACCCTCCTATGGCTGTCACGGGGGGTTTCTGAGGCGGACTATGTTACCGATCTATCATCTTGTTGTGCGATATACCGAGGCGATGTATGAGATCGATCAGGTGATCGAGCGGCACAATCAGGTGGCGCTACATCATCAGGCGGTGTGGGTGGGGAAGCCCTTCCATCGGATGGGACATGTGCCGATGACGATCATCAATAAGCAGGTGGAAGAGGGATTGGAGCCGCGGTTGTATTTCATCAATACGGAGCAGACGCGTCCGATCGCGCATTTTGGGGAATTGCTGGAGTTACGGATGAAGGCGCCAACTGACAGGGAGTTGATCCCGCCATTCTATGCTCAGAAGCGCATCCTGAGCCGGATGAAGGTGTGGATGAAGGTGAACTTTTTGCAGGGGTTTTATCTTGAGGATCTGCCGGGGCTGGCGAAGTTGAATGAGTTGTATGGGGATGCTGAGGGGTTTGCGGATGGGAGTACGGGGTATTTTATTGCGTATGAGCAGCGGGTGTGCGAGGAGGGAAGGTGAGATGGAGAGTATCCGTCCGACTATAAAAAGAAACAAATCCATATCTATATATTTTTTTCTGAGGCAATATGAAACATAAACATCTTTACGGATCTGCATTTATTCTATTAATAGTTGGATGTACCTCAGTGCAACCTACTTCTTTTCTACCAACATTCGTCGGTGGTGGGCAGCCAACACTGCCCACCTTTACAGAAACACCTAAGATTCAAGCATCGCAGACCTCAACACCTAATAGTGAGGTATCTCTTCCTTCTTGTTTCGATGAAGGTAACGATGAGATTTCGCTCTCAAGTATTACAGAGGGCATAATAATAAATCCAGGATCTAAGTTTCTCCTTTTGGAAATACAATCGAAGAATATCTACGAAATCTTGCCGACTTCTGAGACGTCTTACGCCATTGACCAATCTGTTTCCCCAAACAGGAATCTACTTGCCACAATTGAAATTGTGTTAAATGAGTCACGACAATTTGAAGAGATGTACCTGCTAATTTTTAATGCACGAAGGGAGATATTGGAAAGAATTGTTTTTGAAATTCCAGGGCTTCACAAGATTCGCTGGCTGAACAATGAGAATATTTTGCTATATACTGCTAACACCTCACGAGATGGAACGGTTTTGTTAATAAATCCATTTACTAAAAAACAGAATTACATTACCAATGCGTTGCCGGATTTTTTTGATGAAAGCGACCTTCTGTTCCCTAATTTGAGATTTTTAATGGAATATAGCCCAAATTTGGAATGGGGCGTGTATTTAAAGAGAGATAAATCTGGGGGTATTGCAACACCTTTTCCAGCTGGACCTAGTATCGGGCATGCTGTTTATGATTTTTCTGCTAATAAAGCAATATGGATACCCAAATATCCAACTGATTTTTCAGAAGAACCGAAATGGTCACCTGATGGGAGCAAAGTTGCAATAGAAGCAAATAACCAATTGACTATCGTAACCCGTGATGGAACATTACAGCCAATGCTAGATGATAGTGAAACAAATAATGTTCAATTCCCAGAATGGTCTCCAGATGGGCGTTATATTGCTTTCTGGAATACTAATAAATTTATGATTTATGACATTCAAGAAAACACTTTGCAAGGATTATGTATTAATACAAACGCCAATTTTTCAAGACCTCTCTTTGCATGGTCTCCTGACAGTCAATATATTTTTATAGGCACTTATTCTAATTCCGAGTCAGGTAACACACTCATAAATATAAAAGAAAGTAAAATATACAAAGTGTCGACAAATCCAACTTTTTATTATCCAGTTGGATGGATGAATCCCGCTCCTTAGATTTACTCCTGTATTCAACCTTAACTTAGGCAACCAGATTAATAACAACACAAAGTCCTAACCCGCTGATTCGCCAACCGGCTGATCGAAGTGGATGACGGAACAAGGGCGGCGCAGAATACACTTACAACGGACTTGGCGATAGGCTAAGCCAAACCGTGAACGGTATCCCCTAAAATTACACCTTGGATTTAGCCTCTCTGGCTTAACCTAAGTATTAAAGGATAGCGCCACCACCTACATTTACCGTTTGGGACGCATCTCACAAGCTGTGACATCTCAAACGGAATACTTCCTCGGCGATGCTTTAGGCTCCGTCCGCCAGATGACGGATCAGGCTGGAACAATCACCTTTGGAAGAAGCTACGACCCCTACGGCGTAGTCACCTAGAGATGCTTGTGAGGGCTTGCCTTGATGGTTGTCTCTCTCCGTCCTGCGGATACTTGCCCTGCCCCCTCTGCCCCCTCCGTCCTTCGGACACCTCCCCCATTTTCTACGAAAATGGGGGAGGAAAAAAAGAGTGAGTGAGGAGGAGATTCCTTTGTCTACTCCCTACTGTCAGGATATGTGTCCTCCATTTTCTGCGAAAATGGGGGAGGAAAAAAGAGTGAGTGAGGAGGAGCTTCCTTTGTCTACTCTCTACTGTCAGGATATGTGTCCTCCATTTTCTGCGAAAATGGGAGAGGAAAAAAGAGAGTGAGTGAGGAGAAGATTCCTCTGTCTACTCCTTACTGTCAGGATACATGTCCTCCATTTTCTGCGAAAATGGGAGAGGAGAAAAAGAGTGAGTGAGGAGAAGATTTTTCGTTGCTATGCGGCTCGGGACGACATGGCGTAAGGGAAGGAAAAGTGCAGATGATATAATCGCGCAGGTGACAGTCTCCTTGCATGGGCTGTCACCTTTGTTAATCCAAAAGGAGTGTCCATGAATTATCGACAATTAGGAAGGTCTGGTTTGCGTGTGAGTGAGTTTTGTCTGGGGGCGATGACTTTTGGGCGTGAAACCAGTGAGGAAGACAGCCGAGCGATCTTGAACCGGTTCGTAGAAGCAGGTGGGAATTTCATCGATACTGCGGATGTGTATACCAAGGGGCGTTCTGAGGAGATTCTGGGAGAGTGGCTGGGGACACAAAATCGGGATCACCTGGTCATTGCCACCAAGGTCCGCTTTCGGACGGAGAAAGGCACCAACGGAACCGGTTTGAGCCGCAAGCACATCCTTGCAAGCGTGGAAAATAGTCTGCGGCGTTTGAAGACCGATTTCATCGATCTGTATCAAATCCACTTTTGGGATGAACTCACTCCGCTGGAAGAAACGCTGAGCACGTTGGATGCGTTGGTAAAAGCCGGCAAGGTGCGCTATTTGGGAGCCAGCAATGTGGCTGGGTATCAACTTCAACGGGCGATCGATCTGAGTCGCGCCAACGGTTGGGAGGCGTTCACCAGTCTGCAACCGCTTTATAACTTGCTGGACCGTTCAATCGAATGGGAGATCCTGCCGGTGTGCAAGCATGAAGGAGTGGGTGTCATTCCGTGGAGCCCGTTGCGTGGGGGCTGGTTAAGTGGAAAATACCGCCGGGGCATGTCTGCGCCGCCGACGGGAACACGCCTCGAAGATGCCGATAAATTTGGGTGGAGCGAACGATGGGAGGTCTATGCCACGGAGCGGACATGGAACATCATCGATACGCTGCTGGCTGTGGCGGAGGAACTCGGGAAGACGCCCGCGCAAGTTGCGTTGAATTGGGTTTTGAATCGCCCTGAGGTGACGGCGCCGATCCTTGGCATCCGCACGCTTGAGCAGCTTGAAAACAATCTTGCGGCAAGCGGTTGGAAGATCCCAGATGAGTTGAACGCCAGGTTACATCAAGCCAGCGACCAACTTCTGCCCTATCCATATGAGTGGATGCGAGACTGGGTCAATACGTAGTCGGATGTAACATCTCCTGTGTTTGCCCTCTCCACCCCCTCCGCCCTACGGGCACCTCCCCCATTTTCGCAGAAAATGGGGGAGGAAAGAACAGAGGTTTTATGATGAAAACTCTTTACATGTTGATCGGTCCCAAGGGGGCGGGGAAGTCTTATATCGGGAGGCTGGTGAGTCAGCGGACGGATATTCGGTTTCTGCGGGTTGAGTCGATCTGGTTAACCGTCCAGCCGGGGGAGGATGGTTGGAAGAAAGTAGAGGATGCCATCGATGCGGAGTTCGCCCGGCATGAGCGGGTGATGGTGGAGAGTCTGGGCGCGGGCGATGACTTTCAGCAGTATCTGGCGTCGCTTAAAGAAAAGTATCGGGTGATGATGATCCGCGTGTATGCGGATCTGGAGACCTGTTTGAAGCGGGTGCAGACGCGGGACGCGGCGGATCACATCCCGGTTTCGGATGAGAAGGTGATGGCTTATAACCAGATCGCGGCGGCGGTGTCGTATGCGTGGGATGCGGAAATCGATAACAGCCAGCCTGCCAGCGATGAGGAAATTTTGAGCCTCATTCGTGGATTGACGTGATACAATCGGGGCATAAATTAGGAGACTCATGGAATACAAACTTTATGTTGGGAATCTCGCCTATTCAGTGACGGAAGAGGACTTGAGAAATCTTTTCGCACAGGCGGGCGCGGTCAAATCGGTGGCGCTGATCAAAGACCGTGAAACTGGACGCTCCAAGGGCTTTGCTTTTGTGGAGATGGAAACCCAGCAGGACATGGAAAAAGCCATTTCCATGTTCAGCGGCAGAGATTTTCAAGATCGCCCCCTGACGGTCAACATCGCACGTCCGCGGGAAGAACGAGGCGGTTTTGGCGGAGGCGGAGGATACAACTCACGCGGCGGCAACGACCGAAGGCGTGGTCCCAAAGGCGGGAACGACCGTAACAAACAACGCTGGTAGTTCGATCACGAAGACTTCCATCCACGGATGGAAGTCTTTTTTATAGGGCAGATACGGCGGGGGCAAGGTAAGACATGCACGGGGTGGGAATGTCAGAAGGAAGCCAAACTCTTAAAGGATGAGACATTTATGACCCAATCGCTTAACAACCAAACACGTCCCTTCGAATTGGGACTGTATACCTTCGTAGACGCCGGAACGAATGCGCTGACGGGCACGAAGCAGAATCCGGCCGAGGTGATGAAGAACCTGCTGGAGACCATCGAACTGGCCGACCAAACCGGGCTGGATGTGTTCGCCATCGGCGAGCATCACCGCGAGGAGTATCTGGTCTCTGCGCCTGAGGTAGTACTCGGCGCGGCGGCGGCGCGGACGAAATCGATCCGCCTCTCGAGCGCGGTGAGCGTGCTCAGCTCCGATGACCCGGTGCGCGTCTTTCAGCGTTTCGCAAGCGTGGACTTGATCTCGAACGGGCGGGCTGAGATCATGGCAGGACGCGGCTCGTTCATCGAGTCGTTCCCGCTCTTCGGGTACAACCTCAACGATTACGACGGTCTGTTCGATGAGAAGTTGAAATTACTCTCGCAACTGCGCGACTCTGAACGCATCACCTGGAGCGGACGATTCCGCACGCCGCTGAACGACCTGGGCGTGTATCCGCGCCCGGTGCAGAAGCGGATGCCAATCTGGGTGGCGGTCGGCGGGACACCTGAGTCGGTAGTGCGCGCGGCGGCGTTGGAAATGCCGATGGCGCTGGCGATCATCGGCGGGATGCCCGAACGCTTCGCGCCGTTCTTCGACCTGTATCGACAAGCCTCGAAGGAATATGGCTTCGAGCCAGAGAACATCCCATTGAGCGTCAACTCACACGGCTTCATCGCCGACGATGCCCAAGAGGCGGTGAACGAATACTATCCGCTGCAAACCGTGATGATGAACAAGATCGGACGCGAGCGCGGCTGGTCACCGGCCACGCAGGAGCAGCTTGAGAAGCAACGTCACCTGCGCGGCTCGGATTTCGTCGGCACGCCAGAGGAGATCATCGAGAAGATCCTGTTCCAACATGAACTCTTCAAACATCAACGCTTCCTGATGTACATGGGCAACAACGCCATCGAGCACAAGAAGATGATGCGCGCCATCGAGCTATTCGGAACGAAGGTCGCGCCGGCAGTGCGGAAGGAAATCGCCCGGCGTAACGCAACTGCATAACTGACACGAACGCGAGGATGGATTTCTTTGTTATGATTATCCAAACAATGAAATCCGTCCTTAAGCATTTGCTATTCGCCCTCGTTCTTATCAGTCTGCTAGCCGCCTGTGGTGGGACGCCCACGCCTACCTCCGCGCCTGCAACGGCGACGCCTGTGCCTGCATCCGCTACCGCCACAGAAACTGCCCCACCAAGCCCCACCCCAAGCCCACAACCGATCCATTTAAGGGAATTCCCGGAGCGCTATCCGCCCGGAGATGCGCTGCCGTTGGAGGAATGTCCGTTTGCCACACGGGCAGACATCGAGAACGTCATCGGCACGCTTTTAGAATCCCCCACCACCACGGTCACCTTCCAGCCGCCGTATTACGAGAACCGCGCCAGCATCCGCTGTGAGGCGCGCTCGGAAGACAACGCGCTTTACCTCGACCTATGGTTTGCGCCCGATGCCGAAGTGGCGCAGAAGGACTTCGATGAAGTCAAAACCCTCATCGACAGAGAGGCGATCACCGTCAGCGGGTTGGGAGAAGAAAGCTTGTGGTGGCAGCGTGGATTGCGGCTCGAAACCATCTCCGGCGACACACGACTCACTGTCGCGCTGACGTCACACGTCCCGGATGCGGCGCGGCAGATGGCGCTGTTGGCGGCGCAAGCCATGCAAGTCATCCAACCCGCCAGCGGACTCGTCCAACCTGAGACGGTCAGTCTGCCCATCGGCGCGCCAGAGCCGATGTCGGTGCAACTGCGCAAGCTTGCGGCGGAAGGCGAATTCTTCGAGGCGTGCAGTCTGCTGAGCCAAGAGGAATACGAGGCGATGCTAGGTCCGCTGGATTATCCGCTCGTGAGTGGAAGCAGTATCGGCGAGCTGGAACCGTTCGAGACATATGACTGTGTCACCGATGCGTTGGAAGGCGGCGGCTGGTTGTACTACAGCATCGTCTTCGGCGATACACCCGGCGATATGATCCTGACCTATAAACGCGGAGCGGCTGCGTATCCCGTCAACGCCACGCGGATGGATACCCTTGGGGATGAAGCCTGGTATTGGTACAGCCCAGATGGGACGAATTTGAATCTAAGCGTGCTGCGCGGCAACGTGATGTTGGTCATCAATGTGTTGATGGCAGACAGTTATGAGAGCCGCGGTCAACTGCGGACGCTGGCACGTCTGATCCTGGAACGGCTCGTTGAACGCAGTCAGCCATGAAACGCATCATCGTCAAGACCCCACGGTTGGTGTTGAAGCGTTTCAGTCTACGTGATGCGGCTGGCTTCTACGAACTGAATGCCGACCCCGAAGTGCTGCGCTTCACCGGAGACGTCCCTTTTGCTTCCGTGGCTGAAGCGCGGAATTTTATCCGCACCTACTCACATTACGAGCAGTACGGATTTGGCAGATGGTCGGTCCATCGCAGCGACACCAAGGAGTATGTGGGTTTCTGCGGGCTGAACTTCTCCGCCTCTAAAAAGGAGGTCGATCTCGGCTTCCGTTTTCAGCAGCGCTTTTGGGGACAAGGCTATGCGACCGAAGCAGGCTTCGCCGCGCTGCGAGTCGGCTTTTCAACTTATGGGTTGGAGAAGATCGTCGGACGAGCGATGAAGGAAAACGCTGCTTCCATGCATGTATTGGAAAAGCTTGGCATGACCTACGAAAAAGAATTTGAAGAGGATGGACGTCGCTGGGTGCAACTGTCCATCCTGCGGGATGACTTTGGCAGTTTCTACGAATAGCTATTCGAGATAGGCATGCTTCAATTTTTCCACGTCGGCTTCAGTCAGACCCAAGCCAGCATGAACGTATTTCTCAAAGGAGCCATGGGCTTCTTCCAAGGCAAGGAATGCCGCGGAGAGATAGGCAGGATGCGCACGCATAAATCCGCGCACACCATCTGCAAAGGGCTTGCCTTTCAGCACCTGCGCCAGCATGAGATTCCATTTGTATCCACCCAACATATATTTATCGGTCAGGGTGTAATCTTGCAGGATGGTCTCCTGCGGCACACCCAGTATCCGCAAGAGGATGGCAGAGCCAAAGCCGGTGCGGTCTTTTCCCGCCGCACAATGGAAGAGCAGCGGGCGTCCATTCGAAGAAAGCACCTCATGGACAAAACGCCGAAATTCAGGCGTGAACTGGGTTGCCAATTCGATGTTCGTCTCGGTCATGTATTTGAACGGATCGAACTTCCGCATATCCTTGACCATGTCGTCGCGTGACTCATGCCAGACGCGCGTGCTGGCATCCAAAATGGGGATTTCGACGTAGTGAATGCCGGCAGGGACCTGATCCGGGCGTTGTTCCTTCTCCAGCGCAGAGCGGAAATCAATGACGCGATCCAGCGACAACGCCGACAACTTTGCCACATCCCCAGCCGATAATTTATGCAAACTATCTGAGCGAAATAAAACACGCCAACGGGTCATGCATCCGTCTGCGGTTTGGTAGCCGCCCAGGTCACGGAAATTCTTCATCCCTGAAAACGGGATGTGACGTTTCTTCACTTCAGACTTTGAACGTGGGGCGACGCTCTCAACAACTCGTTCAACCATTCGTATTACTCTCCTATCGTAAATAATGCCTGAAGTATATTCTCAAATCCTGAGAATGGATTAACAATCGGTTATGCCCTCAAGTAAAATCAACGCCTATATGGAAGGAGGAGTCCATTATGCGTGAGGAAACCAAACGTCTCGAAGGACTACGTCAGAAGATCGAAAAGGTCGAGAACGAATCTGGCAGTACGTCAGATTATTTAGACCGAGGCAATCCCAACCCGAGCCAGCAAAAAGCCGCACTCGAAGCCATGAAAAAACTGGATGAAGAAGCAAAGGCATTGAAGACTCAACTCCAGGCACTGATCGCAAACAGTCCGCGTGAGGCGCTGGAGGAATGGGTCAACTTCCACGCCGCCATTCTCAATCGCATCATCGCGGAACCAGTCAAGGATGCTCATTCCAGAACTCGTGTCTTTGTTGCAAAACAGACGCTAGAGAATTGGGAAAAAGTGCGGCGCGGAGAACTGGATTATGTGGGCATCAACTGGCATTTCTTAAAGGATTACAAAGAGGAAGTCAGCCAGACGGGCGGGGAGAAATGGTGGCAGTTTTGGAAGTAACAGCAGGCTCATAATTTCGACATAGTTTCTTCACCCGTCGCTTAATGTGGTTGTATACACTGGGTCAAACTTTAGACAAGGAGAGATGCATGGATAACGGCGACAAACCCATTGGTACGATCCTCAGCCGCAGAGATGTGTTGAAGATCTTAGGATTGGGCGGCGCAGCGACCCTGCTGAGCGCGTGCGCACCAGAACTGGCGGAGACTTTATTGCCCGCGCCCACTTCAACTTCACTGCCAACTTCCATACCAGCGACACAACCC
>JAHDWC010000114.1 GCA_023382575.1 Anaerolineales bacterium | reverse complement strand
GGCGTATCAGGAGACGGGCAGCGCCACGTCTTTGGGAATCATCAACACAGCTTTCATCGTGCCATTTCTCCTGCTCTCACCGATTGCAGGCGTGATGGTAGATCGGCATAACCGTAAGCTCATGATGATGGTCAGTGACTTCGCCGCGGTTCTGTCCACGGTGGGGATTCTGGTCTTGCAAGCGTTTGGGGCGTTGGAAATCTGGCATCTTTATATTGCTTCTGTCATCAATGGGCTTGGCAATACCTTTCAGTGGCCCGCCTACTCGGCGGCGATCAGCACAATGGTGCCCAAGGAAAATTACAGCCGCGCCAATGGGATGATGTCACTGGTGGAATCGGGTCCGGCTGTGCTCGCGCCGATCTTTGCGGGAGTATTGCTTCCGATCATTCAGTTGACAGGCATCCTCGTTGTCGATGTAGTCACATTCTTTTTTGCCATTCTGGCTTTGGTCATTGTCCATGTCACGCAGCCGGAGAAAACTGTCGAAGGTCAGGCTGGAGGCGGATCTATCTTCCAGGAAGCGTTGTATGGCTTCAAATACATCTTCGCCCGGCGCGGACTGCTCGGCTTGCTCCTCTTCTTTATCGTGCTGAATTTTGTGATCGGGCTTTCCATCTCTTTGTTTTCACCCTTCATCCTCGAGCGGACGAATCAAAGCAGTGAGATATTGGGAGTTGTCACATCGGCAAACGCCATCGGCGCGGTGATCGGCGGGTTACTGATCGGTCTATGGGGCGGATTCAAGAAGCGCACGAATAGCATCTTCCTCGGTGAAGCGCTGACCGGTTTGTTCCTGTTAGTCGTCTTTGGCTTGGGGACAAGTTTGCCCGTGTGGATCATTGCCGTGGTGATCGGCGGCATCTTCCCCATCTTTACGAATGGAGCCAGTCAAGCCATTTGGCAGGCAAAGGTCGCGCCTGATGTGCAGGGACGTGTCTTCTCTGCGCGACGTATGATTGCCTGGTCTGTGACGCCCATTACGCCCATCCTTGCCGGGCTGCTCGCGGATTATGTCACTGAGCCAATGATGTTGGGCGATACCTGGCTGGCAGAAACCTTTGGCTGGATGGTCGGAACTACCCCCGGCTCGGGGATGGCGCTGCAATTCGTGTTGACAGGCATTATTTACATTGCTGTCGCAGTCCTGACGTATCTATTCGTGCCGCATGTCCGCAATTTGGAGGCGGAATTGCCGGATCACGACCAGATGGAAAAAGTGGAGACACACTCATGATCGAACTTCGTCCTGACAATTATGAGCGTATTCGACCCTTGCTGCTCGGTATGGATTTTCATCTTGTGGGTCGTTCCATCCTTGCCCTGAAAACGCCATCTCGCATCTTCGTGGACGATCCACAGGAGCCGCATGTGTTGTTTGCGGAAGTCGGTCATCGGTATATCCTTGCGGGAGACGTCTCTCATGAAGAATTCAACCACTCCGTGCAAAGACGGTTTACCGATGTCATTCTCCCAGATGCTCAAGCAGAGGGACTGGATGGCTTCGCTCTTTATTACGATTCCTCAGCCTGGGAAGAAAAGATCGATTTCCTCATTCAGGGAAAGGAGATCATCCATGCAGATCGCGAATACTATGCCTGCAAAAAGCTGAAGCATGCTCCGCAAGACCATTTCCCTGACGGCTTTCAACTGAAACTGGTGAATGCCGATCTTATAGCCGTCCCTCACCTAAAACATCTTGACACGCTCAAAGAAGAAATGACCTCCGAACGCCCCAGCGCGGAAGATTTTCTCGCCAAAAGTTTTGGCGTATGTGCCATTCAAGAAAATGAACTGGCTGGGTGGTGTCTCTCCGAATACAACGTGGAGGGGCGCTGTGAGATCGGCATTGAGACCATCAGCGAGTATCGTCAGCGCGGAATCGCCACAGGGCTTACGCTCGCCTTTTTGGAACATGCCTTTGCAAACGGCATCACCGAAGTCGGCTGGCATTGTTTCAAACGCAACCTACCATCCGCACGGACAGCACTCAAAGCGGGATTCGAAAAAATCTGTGATTACAAATCTTTCATTGTTTTGCTCAAGGAGTAAAAGATGAAACTTACCATGCACCCTGTCTGTAATGAAAGCGAGTACTGGCGAACCCGAAATTTTTTACGTGAAATCTTCTTGCTTCACGACCGCATTGAACGCGGCTGGAATGTTGCCCGCCTCGATTACTGGCGCTGGCATCTTATCGCGAATCTTCAAGCATACCCTTCGGTGGAAAACAGTCTTTTTGTGTGGACAACCGAAAATGGAAAGATCATCGCTGCATTAAACGGCATTGTTCAAGGGGAAGCACGGCTGCATATCCACCCAGAGTATCGTTCACCTCAACTACAGGATGAAATGCTTGCCCAGGCAGAAACAGCCTTGTTCACCACTGAAGACGGCACACCTTTCGTTTACCTGCCCGTCGATTCAGATGATAGCCTGCTTCATGAAACCCTCATAAACCGCGGGTACGAGAAAAAACCGGGTCGAAGTAACAAGTGGCGGCGTGATCTGGATGCGCCGATTCCTGAAGTAAAAACCCCTGCAGACTACAAAATCCGCTCGATGGGCGGAGAGGAAGAACATCCTGCCCGAAGCTGGGCTTCGTGGCGGTCATTCCATTCAGAGGAACCAAACGAAAATTATGATGGGGATTATTCATGGATTCGCAACATGCAATCGGCGCCACTCTACCGCCGCGACCTGGACATTGTAGCGACAACGCCCAACGGAGAGATCGCTTCCTTCTGCACCATCTATTACGACGATTACACCCGCAGTGCAGTTTGTGTGTTGGTTGGCACTGCCGCCGAACACTGGCAGCGCGGACTTGGCAAAGCTGTCATCTTTGAAGGCATGAGACGATTGCAAAGACTTGGCTGCACGCGCATCTTTGCCACTGCTTTCGACCCACCCGCCAATGCACTCTACGGCTCTGTAATGAACGAGAAACAAGTTGCAGAAACCTGGCTTAAGGTGATCAAATGAAACTCAAAATGCGCCCCTATCATAATGAAGAAGATTACTGGAAAATGCGTCAGTTCCTACGCGAGGTCATGCTGCTCAATGACCTTCACCAACATAGCTGGCATGTTGCCCGGCTGGACTATTGGTGGTGGTTCATTCAACCAGATATAGAAAAGATCGATCTTTCAACATCCATATTCTTTTGGGAGACCGAAACCGGAGAACTTGCTGCCATCCTCAACCCTGAAGGCAAAGGACAAGCCTATCTTCAAATTCACCCAAAATATCGCACACCCGAGCTTGAAGAGGAAATGATCGTCACAGCTGAAACGCATTTCAAACATCCCAACCGGGAAGGCAAACAGCGAGTTTTGGTCTTCGCCGACTCAAAAGATGCAACCCGGCACAACATCTTGAAAAGACGCGGTTATCAAAAGGTGGAACGCCCCGAAACGAACGAAACCATTCACCTTTTTTCACTCGATCAAGAAATCCCTCACATGGACACGCCGGAAGGCTACACCATCCGCGCGCTAGGGCATGGATTGGAATTGCTTGAACGTTGCTATGCTTCAGGGCTTGGCTTTCATGATGACGACATCCAAACCGCCCGCGAAAACCGCGACGACCCAAGCTGGTATCACCACATCCAATCCGCGCCGCTCTACCGCCGCGACCTTGACCTCGTCGCGGTTGCCAACGACGGCTCCATTGCCTCCTTCTGCACGGTCTGGTTTGACGACGTCACTCGCACCGCCTACTTCGAGCCCGTTGCAACCGTCCCCAAGCACCAACGACATGGGCTTGGCAAAGCAGTCCTCACCGAAGGGCTGAAGCGCCTCAAAACAATGGGAGCAAAACTGGCCACCGTCGGCGGCTATTCAGACGCAGCAAATGGCTTGTACTTTTCCGTCTTTGGAAAGGAATATGACCTGCTTCAACCGTGGGAGAAATTTTTTTAACATAAGAGTTGACGTTCATCCTGCATGGTGAACGTCAACTCGCTTCTTCCTTAACGGATAGCGGACTCTGTTTAAGAAGCCTTTGCCTGCTCCCCGGCCAACAGCGCAATCACTTCCTCCGATTTCATCACCTGACCATACGACTTCAACGCCGCCAAAAACGCCCTATGGACATGGTCCGCAGGGACGACCGTGCCATCATGTTCCAAATCACGTGTGGCGCAGGCATCCTCCGCCACAATCACCTTGAATCCAAAATCGGCGGCGGCACGAGTGGTGGCATCTACGCACATGTGAGTCATCATGCCAGTGATGACCACGCGTTCGATCCCCCAGCCTTGGAGCATCTCCAGCAAGTTCGTCTCACGGAAGGAATTGGGGTAATGCTTATAAACGATGGGTTCACCCTCGAAATGTGCCACCGCATCATGAGTATCCGACCCTTCAGTGCCTCTGACAAAAAACGTCGCATCGGGTTTGAGCGAGATATGCTGGATGTGGACGTGATGTCCGCCATGCTCGCGAAAACACTGCAAGATGGAATACGCCTTCTTCGCAGCGGCAAGCGGCTCAACCAGCGGGAACTTTCCACCGGGAAAATAATCTTTTTGAATATCGATGATCAATAAAGCAGTTTTCATGAGGTCGGTCCTTTTAGTTGGATAGTTGATTTGTCTGATAGTCGAATACAGGCAGGCGTTTCTGCAATTCTTCAGCCTGTTTTTTCAAATGTAGTTTACTGGAGACAGCAGATGCTTTCTCGAAATCATCCTTGGCTTTTTCAAACTCACCCAATTCCAGATACGATTTTCCACGTCCCAGATAGAGGCGCGGCTCACGCGGATTGAGTTCCAGGGCGCGGGTGTACAACTCCACAGCGCGGAGAAAGACTCGGTTGACACGAAAAGCATCGGCGCAGCCCTGAAGCGCAAACACGTCATATGGATTTCGAGTCAGGATGCGTTCATAAAAATCCTGTGCCCAATCCATATTATTTTCATACAGAGTCAAGTTAAGGTCAAACATCACCAGCGCCTCCTGCGGTGAGATTTGCACTGCCGTATCCTGATCTCTGTGCGCGGACTCGAGATCACCAAGCCGAAAGTGCGCCAGTGATCGCACGAGATAGAACAGCGACATCCGCGAGTGCAGTGAGATGGCTTTATTCAAATCTTGCAGCGCGCCAGTGAAATCCTTCTGATCGAGCAGGATCGAAGCGCGGTCAAAATATGGCACCGCCCAATGTGGACTGATGCTTTGCGTGCGGTCAAAAATTGCCAGCGCCGTATCATAATCCTTATCGAGCATGTAGATCTCGCCGCGCAATTGCAAACCAAACACATGATTCGGGGTGATCCTTAAGGCGCGTTCCACATCTGCCACGGCTCGCTCTTTTTGCCCCAGCAGAAGATAGCAACTCGCGCGCCCGAGATAATTTCCGGGATGTTCCGGCTTCTTCTCGATGTCACGCGTATACACTTGAATGGCGCGGTCATAATCCGCAAGCAGATAGTAATACCCGGCACGTCTGAAAAGATAATTGACACCAAGATTCAACCAGCGCAGCATGGAGCGGTTCAACGTGCTGACCGCCAATGCGATCATTACACAAAAGCCGAGCAAAATATAATCACGAGTCAGCAGCCCGAACAAAACCAGCAACAAAAGGAATGGAATGCTGACGACAAGAGTGATCCAATCTGCATGAGATTTGCCGAAGAATAATTCCATGGCAGCGTGCAGGATGTTGCCGCCATCCAACGGGTAGACAGGCAATAAATTAAAAATGATGAGAATCAGATTTACGATTGCCAGCGAGAAAAATAAATTCTGAAACGTTTGGAACCAGATAAAGATCTCGACATTATCCGCGTATGGCAAAGAGATAAACGTCAGCCCAATATAAAAAATGATACACAGGAACGCCAACAGCATATTCATCAAGGGTCCTGCCAGCGCGATGAACAAATTGTGCATAGGCTTTTCCGGTTTATAAGCCAGGTTGGTAAAGCCGCCCAAGATCCAAACCGCTACACTCTTCACGTCCACGCCAACGACCTGCGCCGCAAACGTATGTCCCAATTCGTGCAGCAAAATGAAAAGCAAAAATCCGCCCACCCACAACAGCGACTCGACCACGCCGCGAAAATCCACGGGGCGGAATAAGTAATAGGCAATCGGCACGCTGAACAGCAAGGAAAAATGCAGGCGGATATCGACTCCGCGCAGACGACCAAGCGACCACGACCAGCTTAGAAATTTCATTAAATCCTATCTCGCTTCACAATGGGGCTGAAACCGACTCTCACCATTGAGGTTTACTTCCGCCCAAAGTCGGCGGGATTCTCGCCCCACAGACCCGTATCCCATTTGATGACTTTATTTTCGGGCAGTTCGTTCTCCGCCAGCCAATTCTCTGCGCTGTTGATAAGCGCGAACAAAATCGCATTTTTGGGGGTGTGTTTGAGTTTCGTCCGGCATTGACCGGTGTACACCCATGAGATGGCATTCTCCGAATCCGAGTAAACAGGCACATGCATGTTATGTTTCGCCTGCCACGTCAACGCATGGACAATCGCCAGAAACTCACCGACATTATTCGTCCCTTCGGCATAGGGACCAGCATGGAAGATCTGTTCACCCGTCTCTGTATTCACACCGCGGAATTCGAGCTTGCCCGGCGACCCGCTGCAAGCCGCATCCACACAAATGGACGGCAGGATTGGTTTCACACTGGCATTCTTCCACTTGCCGCTCGAAGCGACCTTGCCTTTGTAATCGTCGTAATTGGCGAGATAGGCGGCATCGGCCTCTGCCTCACTCTCGAATGCCTTAAACTGCGCGCCGACATAGCCCTTCACTTGTTTCTCACATTCCGCCCATGACGTGAAGACGCCTGTTTTGCGTCCCTTCCACACGACGTAATATTTCTGCCGAGCCATGCGTCAATTTTACATCAATTCACTGACCGAATATTTGTCTTGACAAAATCGTTCAATCCCGTAAAATAACGCGCGACTATGTCTTATTTTTCTCAACATTGCTTGTGTCTATGGCGGGGTTCGTAATCACCGCCTGAGACTCGTATCCGCCAGCAAGCAGTCAACTCTCCAGACGGTGAAACGTCCCCCGCGCATCGATCCATTGCGCAGGATGGTCTTCGCCGTCCTTTTATCCCAGTATGCTTAGGGATGGTTTGGAAGTTGACTGCTTTTTATTTTAAAACCTAACTTTAATACGAAAAGGAAAACCTTAGTCATGTCATACGCTCACCCTGAATACCTCGTTGAAACCGATTGGCTCGCAGAACACCTGAATGACCCGAACATCCGCATCATCGAATCGGATGAAGATCCCCTGTTGTATGCCATCGGACACATCCCCGGTGCCGTCCAGGTGGACTGGTTTAGCACGCTTCAACATCCACTGCGACGCGATTTCCTCACCAAGGAACAATTCGAGGAAGTCGCCTCCAAACTTGGCATCACGAACGACACCACCCTCATCTTCTACGGCGATAAATCCAACTGGTTCGCCTGCTATGCGCTGTGGCTCTTTCAATATTATGGCCACCAGAACGTCAAGATCTTGAACGGTGGACGCACAAAATGGGAACAGGAAAACCGTCCGCTGGTGAAAGAGGTTCCGTCGTTTGAAGCCACCACCTACAAGGCAAAAGAAGCGGACAAGTCCATTCGCGCATTCCGTGATGATGTCTTCAAGGCGCTGGAAGCGAAGAAACCTCTGGTGGATGTCCGCTCGCCGAAGGAATATTCGGGCGAGTTGACCCACATGCCGAACTATCCGCAGGAAGGCGCGACGCGCGGCGGACACATCCCCGGCGCGGTCAGTATTCCGTGGGCACAGGCCGTCAATGAGGCGAATTCGACGTTCAAATCGCCTGAAGAATTGAAGTCTTTGTACGAAGGCAAGAACGTCAAGCCAGATGGCGAGATCATCGCCTACTGCCGCATCGGCGAGCGCTCCTCGTTGACCTGGTTCGTGTTGAAGTATCTGCTGGGTTATCCCACGGTCAAGAACTATGACGGTTCGTGGACCGAATGGGGCAATCTGGTGGATGCGCCGATCGAAAAATAAAATTACTGTAGGGGCGCGATACATCGCGCCCCTACCCGGAATGATAATGACCCTACCTGCCAAACTTCAAGAAATTGTAGATGACTTCGCCAGCATGAGTCGCGAGGAAAAGCTCGAAACGCTGATCGCGTACGCGGAAGACATGCCAGACCTACCCGAGCGCTTCAAAACCGAACGGGAGAAGATGGAGCCCGTCCCAGAGTGTATGACACCCGTCTTCCTCATCGCGGAGAAAAATGCGGACGGCGGTATCCTCTTTTATCTCGACATCCCCAAGCAATCGCCCACTGTGCGCGGACTCGCCTCGATCCTTACGAACGGGCTGAACGGCTGCACGCTGGAAGAGATCCTCTCCGTCCCCGCGGATTTTTACATGCCGATGAATTTGCAGGAAGCGGTCTCACAACAACGCCTCAACGGCTTCATCGGTGTGCTGGCGCACATGAAACAAGCCGCCGTTAAAGTTGGATAATTTTCTAAAAGAACCCCCCGCCTCAGATTTCTGGAGCGGGGGTTTTCGTTACCCAACCACAAGCGGACATTTTCCTTATCATCCAACGCCCACGAACTCAGCCGATACAGCAAGTCCACCACATGCAGGTGACTCTTGGAAGCGACAAGCGAGATCGATCATTAGTTACTTGTCTTGTTAGTGCAGGAAAGAGCGGTGAGTTATTGTCATCAAAGATATCTGTTAAATAGACTCAAACAATCCCAGTGGACATGTCACGCATCAAAAGGCGAGGTAACTAACATACCGCCTAACAAAGACAATGGTTTATCATATTGGCGGATTTTCAAATTCATCTAAGACTAATATACTTTTTATTCTTTCCGCCGAGCTCATAGCAAGTAAGCGGTCATCACTAATTATTTTCATCATACACTCTAGTCCTATATTTATTACTTCTGCACGAATGTCCCCAATATCTTCAGATTTCAATAAGTCACTGGTTCCGCCATGTACTAAATCACTTCTCAATTTATACAATTTCTTTAACCGACCAAAAAGCTCTTCTCTTTTTGTGCCGGAACGAAGAAATTTCGCCATGCTTCCTGTAACCTTGAAAGTCGTCTCAAACGCCTCGCTAAACATTCCTTCCCATGCAATAATTGCATCAACAATTGCGTCTTCAGGATTCCTCCTTTCAAAAATAGCATATTGAAGCCTTTTTAGTGGAGTCTGCACCCGCTTAAGATCTTTGTTATTCAGAATGCTATACCATTCAACTAGTTCTGCCTTGATTGTTTCATCTATTAGGATGTAATTACCGGGGTGCTGATCACTCAACGAATAATTTCCTGGATGTACCAACGGGAAACCAATTTCAAAAAAAGTTGGAACAGGACCACGATTTGATAATGAGGAAAATACAACAGCAAATCGCAATTTTTGAAGTCCAATTTCCTGGATTCGGTTGGTCTCAATACTGTTACCAGTATTCACCGATCCAACAGTGGATAAAATCTTAGTCGAGTGAAAAATCTCAAATACATGACCACTATATTCACCAGCTTCACTATCCGAGTGTCCAACCACAGTACGACGAGTGTGAAGTCCAGGATTCGCGTTGTCACGAAATTGCCTCAGATTCCCTCCCGGTAGTTCAATTGAATTGAAACCTTTAAATCGCAATCCTTGTATCCCAATAAAGCTACTATAAGTTACCGACTGTCCGACTGCAAGCCGTCGCATCAAATCAATATTTTTCTCAATAGCCATTAGAACCGATCCCAATGAATAATCCATTCGGTTACACGAATCGTAAAACGATCTTTTAATTATTGATACGCAAGCAGTACAAACTTGTGAGTAAAACTCTAAACCATCTGTTGTTGAAAACTGAAAAGCATAATCGAGACCTTCCGCTTTGTTTGTAATTTGGTCAAGAATATCGTTCTTTACCAATCTAATAAACTCATCATAGTCTTTCATCCCCAGGCTTATACCCATCCAATGCATTCCATGTGATACATCAGATGACTTCATTAGTAAATTTGGATACTCTGTAATACATATCTTCTGGAGGTACGATATTATCGGATCTGAAGAAGTGGGAGCAGCAAGCTGTCCTCCACAAAGGTGGCGGTAGTAATTAAATAACGATGTTCCATTTACAGTGATTTGTCTAAGATAATAATCTACCCCGTCGCCAAATCCACCTTGTGCTATAAACTGAATTCGACACTGTTGTATTTTAGTATGCAAATCATCAAGAATTTCTAGTTGTGGTGGTTGAAGTTCCAATTTGTCATAGTCGCTTTTACTAGTAACTATGTCGAAATTCAATATGTAATTCAATAAATCTGTGCCTACATACTGTTTCAATTGTTGAAATTGACTTTTGTTCATGAAAGTATGCCTCTTTCTTTTGAGCCACCTTCCGCCCAATTTAATCTTATATAACTAATTCCGCTCATTATTCGATTTCAATTATATCCCTCACCCCAACAAAAAATCCCGCCCCACAACTGGGAGCGGGACTTTCCATCGTCTATCGTCAGTGGTCAATCGTCCTACCCGCGTTTCAACATATCATCCGTCACCTGATCGAGTCTCAAACTAATCACCTGACTCGCCGAGTCGCGTCCCATTGTCACGCCGTAGATGACATCTGCGGCTTGCACCGTATTGCGATTATGGGTAATGACGATGAACTGCGTATCCTTGCTCAAGTCCACCAGCAGGTCGCGGAAGCGCCCCACGTTGGCTTCGTCGAGCATGGCGTCCACCTCATCCATCACGCAGACAGGCGTAGGCGACACTTTGAGCAGAGCAAAGACCAGCGCGATCGCGGTCAGACTGCGTTCACCGCCGGAGAGCAACGCCAAGCCTTGCTCACGGCGTCCCGGCAGGCGGGCTTCAATTTCAATACCGGTCTCGACCAAGTTCTCGGGGTCGGTCAACGCCAAACGTGCCGAACCGCCGCCAAACAAACGCACAAACGTCTCGCGGAATTGCTTATCGACGGCGTCAAAAGTTTTCACAAATTCTTGCTTGGTCAACTCATCGAGTTCCGCCACCACCTGCTTCAAGTCCGCCTGGGCTTTGTGCAGGTCTTCCACCTGAGTCTTCATGAACTCATAGCGTTCTTTTTCCTGCTCATACTCCGCCTTCGCATCGGGATTAATCGCACCCATGCGGCGCAGTTGAGCGCGGTTGTGAGTCAATTGTTCTTCCAGATCCGGCGCGAGTTCGGTGACGATGGGCAACTGTTCCACCATACCTTCGATCGGCAGCGGCACGGGTCCCGAAACATCGGCGGCATATTCGAACATCACCAGACCAAAATCGTCGGTGATCTTTTGCTGTAAATTATCGAGCGCTTCCTGCTTGCGGGTTTGCTCCAACTGCACCTGCCCCAACAAACGTTCCGCATTCGCGAATCCGCGTTGGGCGTTGTTTTCCAATTCCTGCAAACGCGCTTCTTCCTGCTCGGCGGCGGCAAGTTCTTTCTCTGCCGGTTCGATCTGAATGCGCTGGTCTTCGATCTGCACATTCAACGCCGACTCACGTTCACGCAGCGCCGCCTTCTCGGCATCCAAACTGTGCAAGCCGCCATCCAACTCGGTCAGACGATTCGCCAATTCCACCCGGCGCGCATCCAAACGGGAAATATCGTCGCCGCGTTCCTTCAATTTATTTTGCGCCGCGCTCAGGCTTTGCTCTGCCACTGCCGCGCGCGTCGTCCAGTACGAGACCTGCTCCTGCAACTCACCCGCTTCAAGTTCCGCGAGTTTCGCCGCAACCACTTTCAATTCATCATGCGCCTGCGTAGAATTTTCTTCCACTTCCACAGATGACAGACTGATTTTTTCTTGTTGGAATTTCGACTCTTCAGCCTCTCCCTGTAGTTGACTTAACTGACTCTTCTGCCATTCCAACTGCCGAGCCATCGCCTCAGACTCAAGACCGGCTTGTTGCTCAGTTTCTTGAGCTTCCCCTAGTCTGACGCGGGTTTCGCGCGCATCGGATTCGGCTTGCAGTAATTCACGTTGCGCTTCGGCATATTCATTTGACAGGCGCTCCACCAAGTCATTCGACTCGGCAAGGCGCGAGACGAGTCCGCTCAAGGCGGATTCAAATTCTCGTTTTTGGCGTCCCCGGCTCAGGGTCGAGGAAGAGGCGGTTTTACCGGCAATGACCAAACCATCACCGCGGAAGACCTCTCCGCGCAGAGTCACCACGCGGGCGTGAGTCGGAAGGTCAGGTTGTAAGCGGCGGGCAGTCGCACGGTCGCGGACGATGAGAGTCTGACCGAGAGTTAATCGCACTGCACTACGCAGTTCTTCAGGCGCATTCACGAGTTCGGAGGCAATGCCGAGAACATTTTCGTCCGCATTTTCGTAGCGCAAGATACTATCTTGCGCAACCAAGGGCAGCAACGCTGCTCTTCCCGCATCATCAGCCTCAAGTAATTGCAGCGCGTTCTCAAGTTCATTTGAATCGATCAACACCGCATCAAGCGTGTCACCGAGTGCGGCGGCGATTGCGGTTTCAAGTTCGGCAGGCACATCAAGCGCGGACGAGAGCGCACCCCGCGCCCCATTGAGGCGCGACTGACGCGCGGCATCGAGCAGGAAGCGCGCGCCTTCGGCATAACCCGCCAACGACTGCTCAGACTGTTCGAGCACTTCGAGTTGCGCCTTCAAACGCGAATGTTCCGATTCTTCTTTGGTACGACGTTCCAGCGCGGCGCGGCGTTCGCCATCGAGGCGATCCACTTCGGCGCGTTTGGCGAGGGCTTTATCTTCGGCGCGTTGCAGGGTTTCGGTAATGCCTTCGCGAGTCTTGCGGGCATATTCGTATTGCGCCTTGGCTTTTTCGGTTTGCGATTCGGCGTTGGCAATTGCGTTTTGCGTTTGAGCGATCTTTTGAGTCTGCGCTTCAATGCGAGACTTAAGCTCATCGAGGCGGGCGTTGTTCTCAGCACGCTGTTGGGTCAACTCTTCAATGCGATTGCGAATGGACTGAATTTGTTCTTCAATGCCAGAGCGTTCGGATTGACGAGTGGAGAGCGCATTCTGCGCGTTTTCGTTTTGTGCTTTGGCTTCGTCAAACTCGCTTTGCACACGGGCGAGGTCCGCTTCGGCGGCTTGATAACGCTCGCGCGCCAAATGCAATTCGTTCATTGCATTTTCCTGATCGGAAAGGATCGAAGCCTGTTGTGCCGTCAGCGAACGGCGACGTTCTTCGAGCACGGCGAGGTCACGGCTGAGAGATTCGCGTTGGGTGTGCAACTCGGCGGCTTTGCGATGCCATTCATTTAAGTGGGCACGCAACCCCGAAAGCCTCTCGCGGAAGTTGTTGTATTCGGCTTGTGCCTTCTCGTGCATCACGCGAGTTTCATTCACACGGACTTCCTGTGCCCGAACTGACTCACGTGCATCGGTTAAGTCACGCTGGGAGCGGTGCCAATGATAACCGTACCACTCACGCAGGATCACTTTCAAGTCTGCTTGGGCGCGGGCAAATTCGATGGCGCGTTTTGCCTGCCGCTCCAAACTGCGGATGCGCGGCTCAAGTTCAGACATGATGTCGAGCACGCGTTCGAGGTTGTGTTCCGTGTCATTCAGGCGTTTGAGGGCATCGTCACGGCGGGCGCGGTAGAGACCAACACCAGCGGCTTCTTCAAACAAGCGGCGGCGGTCATCGGCTTTGAGCGCGAGCGAGGCATCCACCAAACCCTGACCGAGAATGGTATACGTCCGTTCGCTCAAACCGGCTTGGGCAAGCAATTCGTTCATCTCGCGCAAACGGACTTGCTGATTGTTGATGATGTATTCGTTGTGACCGTCACGGTGCGCGACGCGTCCCATCGAAACTTCAGTGAAGTCGAGCGGCAGCCACTGATCGGTATTGTCGAAGTTGATGGTGGCTTGC
>JAHDWC010000113.1 GCA_023382575.1 Anaerolineales bacterium | reverse complement strand
CATATACCCAATACTTTTTGGCGGGATGTTTTTTCTCTTCCATAAATTCGGCTCTTTCACTTGACGGTCTTAATAATCTGTTGTGGAGACTCAGCCACATGATCTGGCTCGCCTCGAAGCAGTGTCTCCAAACGCTGATGTCCCCAAGTGACGGCAATGCTGGTCACTCCCGCTTCTTTTGCGGCGCGGATATCGCTCAAGGCATCACCGATCATGAAAATGGATTCTTCCATAAACCGCTCTCGCGCCAAGGCTATTTTCTGCGCCTTTGAGCCGGGCGTGTCTACGCCGTAAATAGCATGGACGAGATTGGCTAGTCCGTGTTTGGTGAGAAAGGCATGGACGTTTTGGGATGAGTTTGTGGTCACAATGGCGATCTTGTGACGGGCAGCAAGATGACTGATGACTTCACTCAACCCGTCAAAGATGGCAGGCGGAGATTCTTTTTCCGCAAACAGATTCAGGCTGATTTTGACGAATTCATCGATGAGGTGCTCAGGTACTTCACAGGCGCGCCCGAAGGTGGCGAAAGACATCACTTCAAGATTGCTCAAATCGTCTTTTGTCACCACATGGTTGACACCCAACCGATTGCAGGCTTCCTGCCCAAAGCGGATCAGGTCGTCGAGCGTGTCTGCCAGAACGCCGTCATAGTCGAAGATGACCAATGCCATAAATGAAAAAATTCTTTTAGCTGTTAAAGATACAGGCTCAAATCGCCAGCAGAGTGAGTAACGTTCCGCAGATGCAAAGCAGATAAAAGAAGATCGCAAAATACAAGAGGTTTTGACGGATCGTCTGCTTTTTTCCAGAGGCGAGGATGCTGCCCAGCAGTCCGAACGGCAGGGAGGTCAGGATGGATACCAGCGTGCTGACGACTCGTCCATGCACGGTTTCGGCATCGAAGAACAAGACAAACCCAAATCGCATTGGCGCTTCCAGGACCAGTTTGATGATCCAGGGCAGAAAGCTGAGCAGGTTCTCGTCGTTGGGCGATTCTGCAAGAAAGGCCAAGGCGAGATAAAGCGCAATACCCAGAATCGCTCCAATCACAGAGCGGATGCGCGCAGGGTCATGATTCGGTTGTGAGGCTGCGTTGTTCAAATCCATGAAGCGACTATTTCAATCCCTTCAGGATCTCTTCTGCGCGATCTATTCTGACAACTTTCTCTGCCACCATTTGGGCGGCGACCTTTTCTACCAAATCGCCGGTTGCGCCGGCGGCAATCGCCACCTGACGTGCATGCAGCGACATGTGTCCGCGTTGGATGCCTTCGGTGGCGAGGGCGCGTAGTGCCGCCATGTTTTGGGCGAGACCGACCGAGACGATGATCTCCGCGAGTTCATTGGCAGTTTTGACGCCCATCAACTTGACCGCCGCTTGCGCTGCCGGATGAACCTTGGTCGCGCCGCCGACGATGCCAACTGCCATGGGCATTTCGAGCGTGCCAACGAGATTTCCATCAGCGTCTTTGCCCCAGGTGGAGAGGGAGGTGTAATGTCCGTTTTTCACGGCGTAGGCATGGGCGCCTGCTTCGATGGCGCGCCAGTCGTTCCCAGTAGCAATGACGACGGAGTCTACGCCGTTCATGATGCCTTTGTTGTGGGTGGCGGCGCGGTACGGATCTACAGCTGCAAAGGCATAGGCGGCGATAATCCCATCGCGGACTTGTTCACCAGAGAAGGTATCAAATGCCAATTCCTTCACGGGGATGGTACAGCGCGCGCGCGCAATGCGGCGGTCGGCTAAATTCGACAGAATGCGCAGGTGGACTTTTCCGCCGGTGATCGCTTCGATCTTCGGCGCGAGTCGTTCACACGCGGTGTTGACGGCGTTTGCCCCCATCGCATCGCGCACATCATAGATGAGATGCACGACGAGGAACCCGCCAATGGGGGAGTCGTTGAAGACGCGCACTTCGAGGTCACGTGCGCCGCCGCCGAACTTCTTGAGGATCGGGTCGATGGAGTCTGCTTCGGCGAGCAGTTCCGCTTTTTTCTCGTAAATTTTTAGCTTGGCTTCGTTGAGGTTGGTGACGTTAATGACTTGCATCTGCCCGATCATGAGCGGGTCGGAGGTGGTGGCTTGGTAGCCGCCGCCAGCGCGGGCGAGTTTTGCCATAAAGGATGCGCCCGCCACCACGGAGGGTTCTTCGAGCGTCATGGGCACGAGCACATCGCGTCCATTGACCATGAAGTTGAGTGCAATGCCCAGCGGCAGGCTGTGCAAGCCGACGACGTTCTCGATCATGTGGTCGGCGGCTTCAGGGGAGAGTCCGCCTGAGGTCCACGCGCCAAGCTCGGGCGGGGTTGGAAGCGATGCGAGCGTTTCCGCGATTTTGGCGCGGCGCTCTTCGAGGGACATGTTGTAAAAACCGGAGATGCGGGAAGTTGTCATAGATGTGATCCTAAGTGTAAGTTTGGCGCTCTTTCAAATTCTATCAAACTGCTGTACATTGATTATATATTGCCTGCGTCCAAAGCGTGTTTTCCCGCTTTGAGCGGTGACGGGTATAATGTCGGTGAGGTGTCTGTCGTATGTTGTTGACTCGTGAACAGTTGCAGGAGCGGTTGTTTGCGCTCCATGCTGCCAGTTTGGAACTGGTTAAGGACGTTTCGCTCGAAACGCTGTTGGAACGCATCGCTTCCACGGCATGTGAACAGGCAGGGGCGCGTTACGCAGCCTTGGGTGTGCTGGACGATGATGGCAAGCTCGAAAAGTTCATTACCGTGGGAATGACGGAGAATGAAGTCAAACGCATCGCTCATCCGCCAGTGGGGCGCGGACTGATCGGCGAGTTGATGGATACCGAAATCCCTCTGCGTGTGCCGGTCATCCAAGATCATCCGCGTTCAGCAGGCTTCCCCGACCATCATCCGCGCATGGTTTCGTTTCTGGGGGTGCCGATCCGCGCGAACGACAAGCAAATGGGGCAGATTTACCTCACCGAAAAACTGGAAGCCCTCGAATTCTCGTCAGACGACGAGATGATCATCCAAATGCTGGCCACCTATGCCGCGACTGCCATCTCCAACGCGCGTCTGATCGACCAGATGAAGGAACGTGACCTGGAATTGACGCGCCGCAATGTGGATATGTCTCTGCTGAATGGCATCGCCACCACCCTGACCTCGAGCCTTGAACTCGACGAGATTTTGAACAAAACCCTTGGGTTGGTGATGAACTACATGAAAGTAGAAGCAGGCGAGATTTTCCTCTTGGAGGAAGATAAAACCACTTTACGGATGGTCCTGCACCGAGGTCAAGCCGCCGAAGCGTTCTGGACGCGCAATATCTTCAATATTGGCGATGGTTATGTCGGGATGGTGGCACAATCGCGCCAGCCGCTCATCAGCAATAACCTTTCCAACGAGACGAATTTCCTGCGCGATGCCGTGGTCAAGGCAGGCTTTCAGCAGATCGTCAGTATTCCGCTCATCTCCGTTGACAATATGATGGGCGTAATGAGCATTGCCACGCGCAATACGGCTCCATTTGATGAAAGAAGCGTGCAATTGCTGACGGCCGTCGGCGCGTGGGCAGGTCTCGCGATTGAAAATGCCCGTTTGCACAGCAATGCTCGTCGTTTGGCGGTGCTGGAAGAACGAGACCGCATCGGCATGGACCTGCACGACGGTATCATTCAGTCCATCTACGGGGTGGGACTGGCGCTTGAAGGTGTGCAACTGACGTTGAGCGAAGACCCGCAAGTAGCCAGGGAACAGATCACACGCGCCATTGGCGGCTTGAATCAGGCGATTCGTGACATCCGCGCCTATATTTTGGATTTACGTCCGCGCCAACTGGGCACGGAAGGTTTGCTGGGCGGGATTCGACGCTTGATCACCGAGTATCGCGCCAATACCTTCTCGGAAGTTCACTTCACTGCACCTGATTCTGACCTGAAAGAGCTGACTCAAGCTCAATCATTGGCGTTATTTCACATATGTCAGGAAGCATTGGCGAATGCCGCCAAACATGCCAAGGCAAAAAATGTACAAGTTTCACTTTGGACCACAGATGAGCGCGCCTTGATGGAGATCCGTGACGATGGCAAAGGCTTTGACTTCGATCCGAAGCATGCTTTTATCGGTCATGGGCTTGCCAACATGCAGACTCGTGCACGTTCATCGGGTGGTGACATCGATATTTCATCCGTTGCAGGTGAAGGAACGACCATCATGGTCTGGGTTCCGCGCGGTATCACACCAGGAATCGCGTGATTCGATTCAATCATTCGAATGAGTCTCTGGATTTAGAGTCTCAATTCAATTGACTCGAAAAATGGTTGCCCGTTCGTTCTTTAAGATAGATATGCCGCTGCTGTCTGGAAAAAGCCTTCCATACCCATATATGGGGGGTATAATGAGCTAGACAGGCGTTCTTGGCTGAAACACTCGTTCTATTCTCGAACGAAATCTGGTTTGAAATCGATTTGATTCTTTAACATAATCAAACCTTAAAAAAACAAATCTTTTAAACTAATCGTAGGTTGAACGACTGTTATCTTTTGAAATGTTCTGCTAGAATATCGTCACGCTGATATAACGGATGTTTGCCCACTTCAGGCAGCCCGTCCCATGAAATCCCTGTAAGACGATTTACAAGTAAAAACGTACCATCACCATAAGCCGCTTTTAGGCGGGCTAGTTCGATGTACGCAAAATTTAAAGAGAGCATCACAAAACATTACACCTTCAAGGAACGTTTATGAACGCAGAGCAGGCTTGGCAGACCGTAATCGCACAACTTCAAATGGATATGCCCCGGGCGTCGTTCGATACCTGGGTGCGCGACACTCGTCCCGTTGGATATGACAACGGGATCTTGACTGTTGGCGTCCGTAATGCGTATGCGCGCGACTGGCTCGATAGCCGTCTGGCGACCACGGTCAACAAATTGCTGATCGAAACGCTCAACTCGAAAGTCTCTGTCAACTTCATCGTCTCTCAAAGCGACGAAAACGCCTCCACCACCGACGTGGAAGCGAATCCTGCCGCGATAGAGATCACGCCCCCCGAACCCAAACCCCGCCATGTGACCTTGAATCCGCGTTACACGTTTGACACCTACGTCGTCGGCTCAGGGAATCGCCTCGCGCATGCGGCCTGTCAGGCAGTGGCTGATAAGCCCGCCCGCGCCTATAACCCGCTCTTCCTGTATGGAGGCGTGGGACTCGGCAAAACCCACCTGCTGCACGCCATCGGCAATGCCTGTCACGCCAGCGGACTGAACGTTTTATACGTTTCCTCTGAAGAATTCACCAACGACCTGATCGCCGCCATCCGCACGCATACCACGCAAGCCTTCCGCGAAAAGTACCGTTCAGCAGACGTGCTCTTGATCGACGATATTCAATTCATCGCCGGCAAAGAATCAACGCAGGAAGAATTCTTCCATACCTTCAACACCCTGCACGGACAGGACAAACAGATCATTGTTTCGTCAGATCGCCCGCCGAAGTCCTTGATCACGCTCGAAGAACGCCTGCGCTCGCGCTTTGAATGGGGATTAACCGCCGACATCCAGGCGCCCGATCTCGAAACCCGCCTTGCTATTCTGCGTTCCAAAGCGGAGCGTACTGGACGGCAGATTTCGGATGAAATTCTCGAAAGCATCGCCAAACGCGTGCAGTCGAACATCCGCGAACTCGAAGGCGCACTTAACCGCATCATCGCCTACGCGGACCTGAGCGGAGCCTCGCTGACGCCCAATCTGGTGGACGTGGCGCTGGCTGACTTGATCCCATCCCGTAATGATATTGAGCCATCCTATCTGGTTGACCTTGTCGCCCGCAAATATGGCTTGACCACCGAAAAACTCCTCAGCCGCGACCGCACCAAGGAAGTGGCGCTTCCGCGACAGATCGCCATGTATCTCCTGAGAGAAGAAGCGAAAATCTCCTTCCCACAGATCGGCGAAGTATTGGGCGGGCGCGACCACTCCACCGTCATGTCGGCCTATGAAAAAATCAAAGAGCAAATCCACGCCGACCGTCGTCTGGAGCAGGACATCGTCTCGATCAAACAGCAGTTGTACGATCAGTCTATCGCGATGTAGGCAGAAAAATTAAAAAGCAAACAGGCGCAACCTAAAAGGTGCGCCTGTTTTTTTATGAGCAACGGCTTCGAGGAAGATTGTCAATCATCCTCTGCGGCGAGGATGACCTGGGTATGCCGATCTGCTTGTTTGAATAATACCGTTCGCACCATGTCACATACTTCTCCGATCTTTTCATCCATCAATTGGTAGTGCATCTCATTGCCGTTCCTTTCGCACTTAACCACCCCGGCATTGCGTAAAGTTCCAAGGTGACGCGAAACCAACGGCTGACCGAAGCCGGTCTCATTCGCAAGCTCACCGACATTCATGGGGTGTTGACGCAGCGCATGCAGGATTTCCAGCCGCGCGGCATTCCCCATCACCTTACAAAATTGGGCTTGTATCTCAAAGATCGAAGGATTCATGGCTTGCTCTTGAAAAAGCGGCGGGACTGATACCACTTGTATGTGAGCAACGCCAGGCTGACCAGAAGCAAAACCGGCAGGAATTCCATGAAACCCAACCGGGCATTGTCCGGTTCTTGCGATGCTGTCGGCGCGCCGATGATCTCTGCGCTTGAATGGGAGGGGGTATAGGGCGCAGCGACAAATACCTCACTGATTCCCGCCGTTTGCTTGAACAATTCCACGCGTTCGCCGCACTCGTTCGGATGGCACTCCTGACACTTCGATATATCCTCATTGAGGACCGGGTGAGGGGCGCGGTTGGTATGCGCGCTCTCTTTGACCGTGGCGTTCGAGTCGCCGCCATGACACTCCACACACGTCATCGGAGACTCATTCAGGCAGTACCAATTGCCGGTATCGTGCAGCAGGTACAAGTCTTCATGACAGGAAATACACGTCCCGTTATCAGGCTCATCGGCATGGACCGTGACCGGCAGCGAAAACGCCAGCAACAGCAGACATATTCCTGCCAGGGCTCCTACAAATTGAACTGCATAAGGTTTTCTTGCCAACATGGCAAACCTCCTTTCAAAACTTGCTATGGATTTAGTGACCAAAGTGACGCTCGGAAGGCTGGTCATGTTCATCCATCGGACACAGCACAAGCAGCATTCGCGAAGCGGAATTGCTCTCATTCCGCCAGCGGTGAGGCAAATACGCTTCGAACATCAGGCTGTCGCCTTGCTCGAGTAGATACGCTTGCTCATCGACATGATAGATAATGCGCCCTTCGAGGCAGTAAACGAACTCTCGCCCTGTATGAACGATGGGGGTCTTTCCGCTATCGGCTTTGGGCTTAAGCGTAATGATCAGCGGCTCAGCGCCAAAGCGAGCCATGCCAGCGCCGAGATCCTCCATTGTTCCATGCGTAAACACGGCATGTGGACGCTGCCCCGAGCGTTGATATACCACCTTATGCCCGGCGTGGTTGGTCTCGAAAAAGGTAGAGATGGGAACTTGCAGGGTTTGGGCGATGGTTTGAAGCGTGCTGACGCTGGGGGAGGTGTGTCCATTCTCGATCAGGCTCAAGGTATTGACGTTTAGATTACTTTGTTCGGCCAGCGCGCGGATGGAAAGCCCGCGGCTCATCCGCACCTCGCGCAGACGCCGCCCGACTTCAATATCACTGCCACTGGGGATGGCTTCTGTAATAGGGGATGGGATACGGGTTGCTTTCGCCATAGATCACTCCAAATTCATTGCTTCAACTAAAATTATAGTACAAAAATAGCTATATTTCAACGAAAAGACACATTATAATGTGTAATCCATGAAAATAAGCCTGGCTGATAAGCCTTTTCAGTCAGGCTTTCCATCGCAAGCCCCTTACCCTCACCTTTTGGGTGAGTTTTTTCTTTATTATCCAAACGAAAGGCATCAGCTTGCAGTGCTGCGCCTGTCGGCGGCAGGTTTTATCGTATACTTTCCTCACTGAAAGATTGAATTTGCAGGAGCACAAGTGGAATCGATACAGGAACTCTTTCGCATCGGGGTCGGACCTTCGAGCAGTCACACCATGGGACCGCGCCGCGCCGCGGAGATTTTTAGCACGCGCTACCCTTCAGCCGCATCGTACCGCATCAAGTTATACGGAAGCCTGGCAGCCACCGGACGCGGTCACCTGACCGACCGGGCGTTAAAGGAATTCTTCGATGCCGACAAGCTGGAGATCGTCTGGAAGCCAGAGAAGCAATTACCCCTGCACCCGAACGGCATGCGTTTTGAAGCGCTCTCTCCCGAAGGAAAAGCCGTCGCACGCTGGGAGGTTTACTCGGTGGGTGGCGGCGCTCTGCGCGACGAGGGCACCCTGCCCATTCCGCAGGAAGTCTACGACTTGAAAACCATGCGCGAAATCCTCGATCACTGCAAGCAAAGCGGACAAGCGCTCTGGGAATACGTCGAAATGCGCGAAGGACCGCAGGTGTGGGAACATCTACGTGAGGTTTGGCGCGTGATGCACGCCGCCATCGAACGCGGACTGCACGCCGAAGGCGTGTTACCCGGCGGGCTGGGGCTGGCACGCAAGTCTTGGGCGTTTTATCGCAAGGCAACCCTCTCTGGAGCCGTGCTGCAACGCGCTGGCTTGGTCTCAGCCTATGCCTTAGCCGTGTCAGAAGAAAATGCCAGCGGCGGCATGATCGTCACCGCGCCTACCTGCGGCTCATCGGGCATTGTCCCGGCGGTCTTGCGTTACTTGCAGGAGATTTTGAATTGCTCGGAAGATGCGGTTCTGCGGGCGCTGGCGACGGCTGGCTTGATCGGAAATCTCGCCAAACATAACGCTTCCATCTCTGGAGCGGAGGTTGGTTGCCAGGGAGAAGTGGGAGTTGCCTGTGCGATGGCTGCGGGCGCGGCCGCGCAGTTACTAGGCGGCACAGCCCGCCAAATCGAATACGCCGCCGAGATGGGCTTGGAGCATAACCTCGGCTTGACCTGTGATCCCGTGGCAGGCTTGGTACAGATCCCTTGTATCGAACGCAACGCCTTTGCCGCCGCTCAGGCACTTGCCAGCGCCGATTACGCGCTCTTCACAGATGGCGGTCATCGCATCTCTTACGACGATGTGGTCTCGGTCATGCGCGAAACGGGTCATGCCTTGCCTTCGCTCTACCGCGAAACCTCCGAAGGCGGACTTGCTGGCGCTTATCGCCGCAAAAAGAAGGGTTGATTCTCCGCTCGCCTGCCTGAAATTTTGCCCATATTTTGAGCCTTTTCGGGCTTTTTCTGTGAAAATGGGCGTTTCTACCCTTCTGTTTGGAAAAGCTAGTAAGGGAATTTAAAAAGCTAGGTTAGCTTTTCGAAAAGTGACTGTAGCTTTTTAAAAAGCTACGGTAGGTTTTCAAAAAGTGACAGTCGCTTTTTAGGAAGCTGCGGCTTGAATTTGGACAAGAAGGGGACGGATTTGCACGTGGACTGGGTTTAGGTGCCTCGCCCGAAGCGGACTTCCACGAACTGAGGGTGGGATTTCTTGCCTGTCAACATGAAACTCAAATAATAATTTTGTCGTATACTCAATAAAAGACGGGATTTTGAGTATGAAATACCTTCCCTTTGAAGATTTTGAGATACAGACTAGTTTATCCTCTGATGAGGTCTTTTATAGACTTCGCGCAGCTGTGGATACAAAAAGGAAATGGGTATTTTTTACTAATAAACCATTTTGGGGCGAAGTCAAAAGGGGACATTTTAAGATTTGGCGAGTAACTTGGTGGAACCGAAATTTTAGCCCCTTTGTTTACGGGGAGATTTGCGAAGCAACATCAGGGATTCGTATGAAAATAAAAATGCGAATGCCTTGGTTTGGCTTTGTGTTTTATGGAATAATTCTTTGTTGGTTGTGGTTTCAATATTTTATAGTGCTTGCTAATTTGCTTGCTCAAAAGATAATCACAAGAGTATGGGAAATAGAGTCTCCTTGGATGTTATTGCCTCCTGTAATCTTATTTGCTTTTGCGTATTTGATTTCCGTTGGAACTTTTTTTGTAGAAGCAGATAAGGTAAAAGAATTTTTAATGCAGTTGTCTAATGCGAAAAACGAGGATGTAAAATATCAGGAAAAAATCTTTGGCATAACCGAAAGACAGATTTTTAGGATATTTTTTATTCTCACGTTTCTAGTTTTTGTGGGTTGGATTTCATATAAACTCTTTTTTCAATATTTTTACATTCCCCCTTGACTCTTTCCCCTCTCCGTCATAAAATCGCGCTCAACATAAACTAAAAACGCTGACGAGGACGAGTACACTTCAAAGCGATTTCCAGAGAGCCAAGCAGAAGTTCTGAAAGCGAGGCAAAAGCGCAGAAGTCGAATGGACCTCCGAGTTTCAAGGGCAAAAGCGTCTGACAGTTCGTTAGTCAGATAGTCAAGTAGCCTAAGACGGGAACTGCATCCGTTATCATGGCAGAGTTTCTTAGAAGGATGATCGACCAAGCGACCACAAGACCATCCGACTAGCAGACTACAAGAGTGACGCTGGCTTCCTTTCCTGTGTGCATCACGCAGGAAATTTTTGTTAAAACGGCGTTTAACTTGGGTGGCACCACGAGATTCCCCTCTCGTCCCAATGGACAGGAGGGGCTTTTAATTTAATTCTTCGTGCCAAAATATTAACCGCTACACCTGCCCTGGCGGGCGGTGCCAGGGAGAGCGCGAAGAACGCAAAGAAGACCAAAAGGTTTTTCTTCGCGACCTTTGCGAGCTTAGCGGTTCAAAAAAGGAGTGCCTATGTTACTGGAATCAACTCAAGTCCAAACCATCATCCGTGAAATCTCCGCTGACCTCGAAACCCCTGTCAGCCTGTATCTCAAACTGCGCGGAGACGGCGCATCGTTTTTGCTGGAGTCTGTCGAAGGCGGCGAGCGGATCGCGCGCTATTCGTTCATCGGAGTCCAGCCGCGCGCGGAATATATTTTGCGCGATGATGAGATCGAGATCAAAGACGAACACGGTTCGCGCGTGATCAAAGTCGCAGGCGACCCGACCCGCTTTTTGCAAAATGAAATGGATCGCTTTCCTGCCGTCCGCGTGCCGAACGCGCCGCGCTTCACGGGTGGGTTGGTGGGCTTTCTCGGGTTCGAGTCGGTTCGGTTTTTTGAACCAACTCTCGGTGCGAAGATGAAGCGTGCTTCGACTTCGCTCAGCACGAGCATCCCCGATGGCATCTATATGCTGGCAGATACCATCGTCGCCTTTGACCATGCGCGTCGCAGCATCTTCCTCATCGCCAATGTGTTGGATGGCAACACCGAAGCCGCGAATCAAAAACTGGACGCGATTGAATCGCGCATTCAACAACCATTGCCGCCCGCGTCCAAAAAAGAAATCATGCCATCAAAAATTAAATCGAATCACACGCAGGGCACGTACGAAGACATGGTGCGCGCCGCGAAGGAAAATATTTTGGCGGGCGATATTTTTCAGGTGGTGCTTTCGCAGCGCTTCACGCGCGAGACCAATGTCGAGCCGTTCGATGTCTATCGCGCCGTGCGCCGCCTCAACCCGTCGCCTTACATGTTCTTTTTTGATTTCGGAACCGTGGACGACGAGCCGCTGTATCTGTGCGGATCGTCGCCTGAGATGTTCGTGCGTTTGGAAGGAAGAACCGCCTCGCTCCGCCCGATCGCTGGGACGCGACCTCGAGGGGCAGACAACGCCGCTGACGACGCTCTCGCGCAAGAACTGCTTGCCGACCCGAAGGAACGCGCCGAGCATGTGATGTTGGTTGATCTCGGACGCAACGACTTGGGGCGCGTCTGCGAATACGGCACCGTGCGCGTTTCAGATTTTTTCACTGTCGAAAAATATTCACACGTCATGCACATCGTCTCGCATGTCGAAGGGAAGTTGAAACCTGAACTGACCGCCTTCGATTTGGTACGTGCAGCGTTCCCTGCTGGCACTGTCAGCGGAGCGCCGAAAGTCCGCGCCATGGAGATCATCGCCGACCTCGAACCCGACGCACGCGGCGCGTACGCGGGCATGGTCGGCTACTTCGGCTTCGACGGCGCCATGGACACCTGCCTCGCCATCCGCACCATGGTCGGGCGCGGCAACACCGTCAGCGTACAAGCAGGCGCAGGTGTGGTCGCGGATTCAAATCCGACATCTGAGTTTCAAGAGACGGTGAATAAGGCAAGCGCGATGTTACGCGCGATCGATGTAGCAGAGAGCCAATGATGAATAATGAATGATGAGTGATGAATATTCATCATTCATCACTCTGACTTCTGCATTTTTAAAAGGAACCTAACCCATGCCAAACACAAAACCTCGTTTATTAACTGGCGACCGCCCCACAGGACGCTTGCACCTCGGACATTACGTCGGCTCGCTGGCGAATCGCGTACGCTTACAGCACCAATACGACTCCTTCTTCATCATCGCGGACTTGCACACGCTGACCACCAAGCCCGAACGCGAATATATCAAAGAAGTGCCGACCTTTATCCGTGAGACTGTACTGGACTATCTCGCCGTCGGTATTGACCCGAACGTCAGCACCATTTTCGTGCAATCGGCGGTGCCTGAGACATTCCAGTTGAATCTGCTCTTTGAAATGCTCGTCACCGTTCCGCGCTTGGAGCGTATGCCCACGCTCAAAGACATGGCACGCGACGCCAACATGGACTCCATGCCATTTGGTCTGCTCGGTTATCCCGTTTTACAGGCAGTTGATATTTTGTTGCCGCGCGCGCAAGCCGTCCCCGTTGGGCGCGACAATCAGTCACATGTCGAACTCGCCCGCGAGATGGCACGTCGCTTCAACAACCTCTACGGCGAAGTCTTCCCCGAACCCGAACCCATCATCGGTGACGTTCCGCTTTTGGTTGGCACAGACGGGCAAAACAAAATGTCCAAGTCACTCAACAATGCCATCTATCTCTCCGACGACGCGGAGACGGTCAAGCAAAAGGTGATGAACATGTACACCGACCCGAAGCGACTCCGCGCCACCGACCCAGGGACGGTCGAAGGTAATCCCGTATTCATCTACCACGACGCGTTCAATCCCTCCTACGCCGAAGTGGACGACCTCAAGGAACGTTATCGTCAGGGTAAAGTCGGCGATGTCGAAGTCAAGGAAAAACTCGCCCGCGCCATCAACAACTTCCTCGAACCCATCCGCGAAAAACGCGCCTACTTCCTCGCCCATCCCATGATCCCCCGCGACGTCCTCGCCAACGGCATCCGCCGTATGCAAGCCGAAGCCAAACAAACCATGGAACTTGTCCGCGAGAAAACAGGCTTGTCCTACTCGCTCGATCTATTTGCGGATGAATTGGATATTTTCGGGAACGAAGATTGACCATCGACCATAGACGACAGACCATGGATGTTCGTCCATCGTCTATCGTCCGTCGTCCATCGTCACTCCTTGGAGAAATAACATGTTAGTACTCATAGATAACTACGATTCTTTTACTTATAACTTAGTGCAGTACTTCGGCGAACTCGGCGCGGACATTCGCGTATACCGCAACGACCAGATCTCGCTGAACGAACTCATCGCCCTCAAGCCCGACCACCTCGTCATCTCCCCGGGTCCAGGCGAACCGCTCAAAGACGGCGGCGTCTCGCCCGAAGCCGTCAAATACTTCACGGGCAAAGTCCCTGTGCTGGGAGTCTGTCTCGGACATCAATGCCTCGGCGCGATTTACGGTGGCAAAGTGGACCGTGCTCCGCGACTCATGCACGGCAAGACCTCGCCCGTCAAACACAATCAGCAGGGCATCTTCAAAGACATCCCGACTCCCTTTGAAGCCATGCGCTATCACTCGCTTGTCGTCTATGATCCCGTCCCCGCCGAACTCGAAGTCATTGCCCAAACCGACGAAGGCGAGATCATGGGACTCAAACACAAACAGCACCCGACCTACGGCGTGCAGTTCCATCCCGAATCGATTCTCACCGAACACGGCAAGCAATTGCTCAAG
>JAHDWC010000112.1 GCA_023382575.1 Anaerolineales bacterium | reverse complement strand
TTGCTCCTTATCTCCTTTGAAACGGATGGTGAGCAAATTCTTACATTCAAGACATCTACGAACTGCATGTCCTGAGGGTTATCGAAGCCAAATACAGTATGTGACGATAACCCTCAGGGCGAAGTGTCATTGCTCAGATAGTCTATCTATCAGGCGGATGCGGGGCGGCCGATTTGCACCCGCCAGACTTCGGGACCTTGTTCCAGATATTCCCAAGTGAACTGTCCCTGATGCTCATTCGCGAATTGATAATAAAGAGGCTTGGGGTCATGGTCGTTGATCAGGATGAAGCTCTGTCCTGGCGACAGACTCTCAAAGGTTTGGAAAATCGTCGGGTGTTTTTGCGGCGGGGGGATTTGTCTCACATCCAGGTTAGTCGTTACATAATCGCTCATTTTATAGCTCCTTTTGTTGTGGTTTTCATATGATCGTTATGCGGACTAAAATACTCCAATTCTCAAATCGCTTCTTTGCGGAAGCGCAAAGAGCGTCCGAATCACATTCCGTGGATTTCTTCAGCGGTAATCCACTTCAACTCAACGCATTCCAAAGAAACAACAGCAGACAAAACACTTCGACAGCGGCAGTAAAAATATAGTGCGGATACGAAGCTGCGCCTCCTTTTGAAGTGATCAGTTAATTTTGATCACGATCTTGCCTTGCGAATGTCCATTGCCGTAAAACTCAAAGGCCTTGGACGCATCTTTCATTGGAAAAACTCCGGCAATCACTGGCGACACTTTGCCTGCTTCGATCAATTCTTTGAGAGTGCGCAAGTCACCTCCGCTTGGGGTGGCGTAGAGATTGGTGAAAGTCTGTTTGTTTCCAAGGGAGAATATCGGTGATATTGCAATCGTCCCAAGAATCTGCGAAGGACTGCCGCCGAGGATGATGAATGTGCCATCCGATGTAAGTACCCGCCGATATGCCGACAGCGGATGGTATCCATTCACGGCAACGATCAGATCATAGCATTGACCGTTTTGGGTGAAATCTTCCTGGGTGTAATCAATGACATGATCTGCGCCCAGTGAGCGCATCAATTCGACATTTCTGGTACTGCACGTTGCAGTGACATGTGCTCCCAGCGCTTTTGCGATTTGAAGAGTGAACGTCCCTACGCCTCCAGACGCGCCGTTGATTGCCACTCGTTGCCCAGATCGGATGCCACCCTTATGCAGTCCCTGCAAGGCAGTGCATCCTGCCATGGGCACAGCCGCTGCCTGCTCAAAAGAAAGATTGACAGGTTTATATGAGGTTAGATGTTCAGGCACACAGACATATTCACTCAATGCTCCCCACCCGGAACTGGATAAGTCGCCGTACACTTCGTCACCTACTTTAAATTGTGTAACGTTTTTGCCTATCGCTTCCACCTGCCCGGCAAAATCGGCGCAGGGGATTGGGAATTTCGGTTGAAATACTCCGAATCCCAACCAGCGGAAGTCCCCTGTTAGCGCGTGCCAATCTGCATAATTCAACGCCGCCGCATGAACTTTGACCAGCACTTCATTGTCTTTCGGCGATGGCTTTGCCACTTCTTTCAGTTGAAGTACATCGGGCGAGCCGTAACGGGTATATGTGATCGCTTTCATGGTTATTTACCTCTGCCACCTTTGAACAAAAGCCACAAACATAGCCCAAGTTCGCCTACGATGCCTGATACAGCAACAAGAAAGAGAAAGGCGGTTGCATAGTCGGCATAATTCACTATGAGGAATTTGGCAAACATGGCGGCGAAAAACATCACCATCAGGCTGAATCCTGCGGTCAATGCCGCTGTGCGTTGAGACGTTGTACTTGTATTCATACTCTTGATCCTTTGTTGTTTTGAAGTCGGTTGATGTGTCGATTCACTGAGCAGGGTCACCGAAACGAGTGGCAGACCGAGGTCACGCACCCGGCGTAGGATTCCGTACAGGGCGGGCTGATCCGGCACGGGTCCAGAAAGAAGCGTGGTGCCATCTTCTTCCCGAGTCACAGTCAAGCCATCGAACCAGTCCTGCCACTGAGCATCCAAATATCCATCGACCCGAATTTCGTAGAATTGAGTCATCATCAATACGCGCGAATATACTGGCAGAGAAGTATTGCTGTTAGAACCAAAAGTATTGTTTTGAGTATTGTTGGGGTTAATTCAAACCTAGGTTGCAGCCGCGGCGCGGCTGCAACCCGTTGTTAGATTTTGCTACTATGTTCTAAAGTTATAACTGCTTTCCCTCTGATAAGTTCGAAAAACATGGGTTCGGTTCATGCTCCTATTTCGGCCACTTCCATGCGTACCCGATAATTAGCAAAAGAAGAGCGACTTCTACAGCCGCAGCAAAATACATGTGCGCCCAAGCCTCTCCTGCTAAATTAAACAACATATAGGGAATATACACCGTGGCAATAATGATATTTACCCAGCGATTTGCTTTCGCTGGCAGGGCAACAGAAAGGAAAATCATAAGAGATGGAATTGCGACGCCGATCATTACGATCAGCAGAAAGACATATGAAATGTCAAATGTAAATACTCTTCCTGCTAACATATCTTCCAGTGAACCCGGCATATATAAGTGAAAATAATCTACATAAATATAGAAAAACATAAAACTTGTCCAAATAGCGGCGAGCTTCAGTTTTACATTAATCTTGATGTCTTCCAACGCCTTTTGTGGTGCTTTTTGTGAGTTCATATTTATTTTCCTTTTTTGAATAATATGGATAAGGTTTGTGATGCACGCAAATATACCGGCGGGACGGTATCGCCGTTAGGGTCAAAAGTATTGTTTTGGGGATTGTTGGGCGGAAAAAAATTTCACCACGGAGCACACAGAGAGCACAGAGAAAAACTCCGTGAACTTTGTGCCCTCTGTGGTGAATGAGTTAGAGCAAGCCTAGTTCGCGGGCGCGGGCGACGGCTTCGGTGCGGCTTTTGGCTTGCAGTTTAGCGAAGATGCGCAGATTGTGCCCCTTGACCGTGCTAAGGGCGACGACCAGTTTTTGGGTGATCTCTTGATTAGAAAGCCCCTGCGCGATCAGGCGCAGCACTTCGAGTTCGCGTTCGCTGAGAGGATCGATTAAAGGCTGAATGATGAATGATGAAGGCTGAATGCCGTTTTGCGGAGCGAGTTTCGCCAGAATTCTTTTTGTATAGTTCTGCAAATAACCAACCTTGATTTTGGATAACAACTCTGTGATCGGCTTATCTGCATCAACAAAAAATCGCAAATAGCCTTCGGGTTCGGCGAGTTGCAAGGCTTGTTCCAGTGCGGATGCGGCTTGGGCATTCTCGCCCACAGTTTGGTGCGCAAACGCTTGCAAGCTGAGAATTTCAATCTGGCTGCGCAGGCGATTTTGCTTCTGCGCCAGTTTGAGTTGACCATCCAGCATCTTCAACACATCCATGACTTGCTGTTTATTGGGAGAATCCGCCAATATGATCTTCGCCAGTATCAGCCGTTCAAATTCATGCAAATAATCGGGCGCATCGTGCAGCGAAAGCCCGCTCTTGTGGGCCCATGTCTGCGCTTTATCGATTCGATTCTGCCTGAGATAAATATGTGCCTTCATTGCCTCGACCGGGCGCAGATCGGGAATGGGCGTGCGGACGTAGGCACGTGCGGCTTCATCCCACAAATGAAGCGCGGCGTCCAGGTCACCTTCAGATTCTTTTAGGTAGGCTTGCGCGCATCGCTTGTTGTACGCCCAATCCACGGTGCTGGTCTGATCTCCAAGCGCGAATGCTTTTTGGAGATGCGGCGCGGCGCGTTCATCCTCGCCCATTTCGTAATACAGCAAGCCCAATCCCAAATGATGTTGCGCCGTGAAATTCTCTGCGCCATGTGTCGCCGCCAACTCCAACGCAGAGTGATAGACCGGCATGGCGTCACGCAACCGTCCCTGTATGACCAGGATCGTCGCCTTGCTAAAACTGCTGGCAATGGCAAACATAATATTTCCAGCATTCAGTGAAGCATTCACAAAACCGCTCATGTATTTGTTGGCGGTTTCCAGATCGCCAGTCGCCCAGTTGGATGTGCTCAAGAGCGAAGCCGCCTGTGCCTGCAAAAACGGCTGATCGTCAGGAATCAGGTCCAGCGCCGTCTCGGCATAGCGAAGCGTATCTGCAAAGCGACCCTGCACAGATGCATTGAAGGCACGCGCGATAGCGATGCGCGCAGGCAGGGCGCGGAATTGCTCCGCCTCGACAATGACCAGTTTTTCAAGCGGATTTTTCAAACTGGCATCGGCTTCCTGCAAACAGGATTCGCTCGCTTCGGGGTTGCCCGCATCCATGTGCGCCCAGCCCATTTGAGTCAACAGCACGGGACGCAAGCGCCTCACACTCACCGGAAGTTGATTCACCCACCCGAGCCAGGTGCCCGTCTGAAAGGTTTCATCCATGCCGAGCCAATTACTTTCCAGCAGGCGGGCGGCACGCTCAACATCTGCGGCTGAGATGGCATGATGAAACGCCTCACCAATATCGCCTTCACGCTCGAACCACTCACTGGCGCGGATGTGCATCTCTGCAATCTCACCCTTGCCATGTTTTTGGCTCAAACGCTGACGAAGCAAGTCGCGGAAAAGATGATGATAGCGATACCAACGCCGCTCGTTATCGAGCGGAATGACGAATAGATTATCGCGCTCAAGGGTTTCCAACATTTCCTGTGCAGATGGGTTCTCGCTTTGAAATAATGCATCGCATAAGGAGCCATTCAAACGATTCAAGATGGATGTGCTTAATAAAAAGCCCTGCAAGGATTTGGGTTGCTTGTGCAGCACTTCTTCGAGCAAATAATCCAACACGAATTGATTTGCCCCACTAAACGAACGGATGAACTCGGATGTATCCGCTTTGCCCTGCATGGAAAGTGCCGCCAATTGCAAACCAGCGATCCAACCTTCGGTGCGAGTTTCCAATACAGCAATATCTTCAGCAGAAAGGTTTAATCCCATCACCTGGTTGAGAAAATCGGCGGCTTCACGTTCAGTAAAACGCAAATCCGCAGCACGGACTTCGGTCAACTGATTTCTGGCGCGCAGACGAGCCAGCGGCAAGGCTGGATCTTCGCGGGTGGTGATAACCATATGCATGGATGCTGGCATGTGCTCGACGAAAAATGTGAGCAGTTCGTCTACAACATTGGAATCGATGGCATGATAATCGTCGAGGACAAGGAGAAAGTTGTCTTCGGTTGAGTCGAGTTCGTTGAGAAGCGTGATTAGTAATTCTTTGGGTGAAACAGGCTGTGACGATTGCAGCGCCGCCAACACACTGTTACCGACGCCTGCGATCAGGGTTTGTAGAGCCGCTACGAGGTAGGTCAGGAAGCGGACAGGGTCGCTGTCGCTTTCATCTAATGAAATCCACGCGGTTGGGAGGTCACTTCCATTAATCCACTCACCCACAAGGGTAGTTTTGCCAAACCCGGCAGGGGCAGAGACCAAGGTTAATATACGTCCACGTTGAATTCCTTCAGATAGACTAGCAGTAATTCTATTGCGAAGAACCAAATTACGTTTGAACGTTGGCGGGTTGATCTTTGTTTTTATGATGGGATTGGGCATAAGAATTTCCAAGCCTATTTTACATGACAAGGTAAATTGTCATATGCAGGATGTGCTTTTCATTGGGCTAAAACCCTTGACTTGGAGTCGACTCCAGGTGTTAGACTAATTTTGAGGTGAGCCATGAAAATACAGGAAGTCAGCGAAAAATATGCCCTTTCAGCCGATACCCTGCGCTACTACGAGCGTGTGGGGCTGATCCCGCCGGTGACGCGCACCCTGAGCGGAATTCGCAATTACAGTGAACTCGATATCCGCCGCGTGGAATTTATCAAGTGTATGCGTAGTGCCGGGCTGCCTATCGAAGTGCTGATCGATTACATGGAACTGGTCCAGCAGGGGGATGCGACCATTGGAGCGCGGAAGGATATTTTGAAGGAACAGCGCGAGCAACTCATTGCGCGCATGTCAGAAATGCAAAAAACGCTCGACATTTTGAATCACAAAATTCAGGTGTACGAGAGTGTTATGTTGGAAGCCGAAAAGCAAATCAAAATAGAGGAATAAAAGATGAAGACTCGAAAACTTGGCAATAGCGGACTGGAAGTTTCTGCAATGGGCTTGGGTTGTATGCGTATGAGCTTTGGCGACACGCCTACAGACAAACAAGAGATGATCGATTTCATGCATAAAGCTGTCGAACGTGGCGTCACCTTTTTCGATACGGCCGAGGTGTACGGTCCCTTCACGAATGAGGAATTAGTCGGAGAGGCGTTGGAGCCGTTCAAAGGTCAGGTGGTGATCGCGACCAAATTTGGTTGGAAGCATGGCGAAAATGGACCGCATCCCATTCATGGCATGGACAGCCGTCCCGAGCAGATTCGGCGTGTGGCGGAGGAGTCGCTCAAACGTCTACGGGTGGAGGCGATTGATCTGTTCTATCAGCACCGCCCCGATCCCAATGTCCCAATGGAGGAGGTAGCGGGCACAGTCAAGGATTTGATTCAGCAGGGCAAGGTGAAGCATTTCGGTCTGTCTGAATCCAATGCGGATCAAATTCGCGCTGCTCATGCCGTTCAGCCTGTTTCAGCGCTTCAAAGCGAGTATTCCATCTGGTGGCGCGCCATCGAAGAGAATGGTGTTCTGTCCACCTGTGAAGAGCTTGGCATTGGGCTTGTGCCATACAGCCCACTGGGCCGTGGATATTTGACCGGCAAAGTGGATGAGAACACCACCTTTGCGAGCAACGACATTCGTGCGCGCAATCCGCGCTTCACGCAGGAGGCGATCAAAGCCAACCGCGTGGTGGTGGAGTTGTTGGAACGCATTGCCAAACAAAAGAATGCCACGCCTGCACAAATTGCATTGGCTTGGTTGCTCGCGCAAAAAGAATGGATTGTCCCCATCCCCGGCTCGCGCAAGTTGGAACGGCTCAATGAAAACAACGGCGCGGTAAATCTTGAATTGACAGCGGATGATCTTGGTGAGCTTCGCAGTGCAATGGAAAAAATTCAAGTCCTTGGGGATCGGTATTAGGTCAACATGCAAAATACAAACGTAGAGCAAGAAGTGATCGCTCTCTCCAAAGAGAAATGGCGATGGATGTCTGAATGTGACATAGAAGCTTTAGATATGCTCTTTCATGAAAAGTCGGTCTTTGTCCACATGGGTGGAACCTGGAACAAAGAACGTGAAATGGAAATCATCAAAAGCGGCGGGATTCACTACAAGCAGGCAGACATCCATGAAGTGTCGGTGAATGTCATCGGCACAACCGCTGTTCTTTTGAATCGAATCACCCTGCTGGCTGTGGTCGGCGGCAACGAAGTGACCAATCCATTCATGGTAACAGAAGTATATGTCCAAGAAGCTGGTATATGGAAGATGGCGTCGCTTTCGTTCACCAAGTTGCTTGTGCCAGAATAAAACTATTAAGCCTGGCAGGTTTTGAAAACCTGTCAGGTCTTATACAAGGAAAACTCATGCAAACTGTAAAACTAAACAACGGTGTGGAAATTCCCATTTTGGGTTTTGGCGTTTTCCAAATCCCCGACCCTGCCGAATGTGAACGAAGTGTAATTGACGCCATTGAAGTTGGATACCGCCATATTGATACTGCCGCTTCGTATATGAATGAAGAAGCGGTTGGGCGGGGAATCCAAAAAAGCAGCGTTGCAAGGGATAAGTTATTTATCACCACCAAACTTTGGATACAGAGCAATGGTTATGAAAACACGTTCAAAGCCTTTGATAGATCTCTGAATCGCCTGCAATTGGATTATGTTGATCTTTATCTCATCCACCAGCCATTTGGTGATGTGTACGGTGAGTGGCGCGCAATGGAGGAACTATATCAACAAGGCAAGATCAGAGCCATTGGCGTTTCCAATTTTCAGACTGACCGAATGATGGATTTGATCGTTCACAATAAAATAGTCCCTGCCGTCAATCAGATCGAAGTCAATCCTTTCCAACAACAAATTGAGGCGCAAAAGTTTTTCGAGGCGAACAGTGTATCGGTTGAAGCGTGGGCGCCATTTGCAGAGGGCAGGAATAATATTTTCCAAAACGAACTTCTGCTTTCTATTGCCAAAAAGCACAACAAAAGTATTGCTCAGGTCATTTTGCGTTGGCTTGTGCAACGCAAAATCATCGCCCTTGCCAAATCAACTCGAAAAGAAAGAATGCTCGAAAATATCAACGTGTTTGACTTTGAATTAAGCACGGATGACATGGCATTGTTCACCACACTCGATACCAAGACCAGTTGTTTCTTCGACCACCATGACCCTGAAAAAGTGAAGTGGCTGGGCACTAGAAAATTGGATGTTTAATAAACGAGGTATTTCATGATGCACATCGGATTACAGATTCCATCGTTCAAAGTTCCCGGCGGCACGACGAATATTCGCCCCAAATTGAAAGAGGTTGTCACTACTGCAGAAGCAGCAGGCTTTTACAGCCTGTGGGTGATGGATCATTACTATCAGATCAAGGGGTTGTTTGGAGAAGTCTACACCGACCCGATGCTGGAAGCCTACACCACACTCGGATATTTTTCCGGACTGACCGAAAAGGCGTTCCTCGGCGTTTTGGTCACAGGCGTGATTTACCGCCATCCAGCCGTGCTGATGAAGATGGTCAACACCCTCGATATCCTTTCCGGCGGACGCGCTTATTTTGGAATCGGCGCGGCGTGGTACGAGGATGAAGCTAAGGGGAATGGCATTCCCTATCCATCAACATCTGAACGCTTCGAGCAATTGGAAGACAGCCTCAAACTGGCGAAAGCTCTTTGGAATAGCGATGAGATTTCTTTCACCGGCCAACATTTTTCGGCTCCAGCGATGACCAACAATCCTCGTCCGCTTTCAAGCCCGCATCCGCGCATCATGGTGGGTGGCACAGGTCCGAACAAGACCCTGCGCATGGTCGCCCAATATGCGGACGCTTGCAATATCGGCGATTGGGTCGGGGCGGCAAACATGCAAAAAGCGCTCGATGACATCAAACGGCATTGCGACGCGTTGGGACGCGACTACAACACGGTCGAGAAGACTTCCCTTTGCACTGTGAATCTTTCCGTAAAAGATACGGTGGCAGGCACTATTCGCCGCATCGAGGAACTTTCTGCGATGGGCTTCACCCATGTGATCTTCAACATGCCCGATCTGTATACTGGAAATCCGCTCGACACTTTTGCCAAAGAAATCATCCCGTCTGTGGCTGAACTTTAAAAACAGGAGTGCATCGCAATGAAAGCGCCTGTCATGAACAAGCGCAAAATCATCAAGGCGATCATTGAGTTTTAACATGGCTGCAACCATCACAGGCGCGCTGTTGACTTTGGCAAGCGGCATGTTTATTTTGTATCTGGATAGAACATCTCAAAAGCACGAAAGCAGAACAGAATGGTCAGGTGATAATCCGCATCTGCCCAACAAGGCATATCATTTTCCGCGTTCCACCTTTGCGCGCCCCTCCCAAAACTCAAGGCGATTCCCTTCCGGGTCACGCACATAGACTGCCTTTGAGCCCCAAACTTCCTTGATCGGCGTCGAGGAGATGCCCGCCTGCGTTAATTCTGTCTGAACTTGCACCACATCCGCTACTTGCAGACTGATCGTGATGCCCTTTCCATCGCCGCTTTTTACGGTTGTCCGGGCTTCGTCAGCGACACTCAGACGCGCCGCCTCATTGAGTTTAAATTCCACAAACCATTCATTTGAAGACAACACCAGTAATTTAATCCCATCCCGATAGAAGGCAACCGTCGCCTGCCAATTCCTACAATACAAAATCGTATTTGCCGCTTTGAGCTTCATTATACATATGCCTCTTATTCTTAATCATGGAGATGACCTCGTTCATCCCAGCAATATTATGAACCGAGCGGTTTGATCCGCTTCCAATTTCCAACTGCAAACAATCCAACTCCCAAAAGCTCAAGCACCCTGCCAATGAAGGTCAGCCACTCAACTTGTGTCGCGATCTGCAACACGATAAACCAAATACCAAGGTTCATCATGAAAAAGGCCAGCCAACTCAATCGTTCGTCGCCGCGGATAGGCTGGACCGGGAAGCGCGGCAGGATCCAGAACGCGACTCCCATTGCAAGTTGAACCATCCAGCCTACAAAAGAAAATTCGATATGGATTGGCAGAAACGCCCAGATCGCCGGCAGGAACATCACACCCTTGTTAGCCAACAACAAACCACCAAAGGTAAAACCCAATGCAAGATACACCAGAGAGGCGCGGATATAGTAAACACTCAGACGGGGCATTTATTTCTCCTTGACCCGTGTCCAGGTATTTGCTACAAAAGCCAATCCCGACAGCCATTGCAACACCGCCGCAATGACCAACATCCAACTGCTGAACGTAGATGGGCTTATGCCATGAAGCGGCTCAAAGATGACCCGCAGAGTCAAACCGATATTCAGCAGGATGAAGGTTGCCCATCCCAGCCATTCGTGTCCGCGTGGTTGGGCGCTGCTGTATTTTGGAAACATCCATAACGCCACACCAAAGATCAACTGAGTCAACCAGCCAAATGCCAGGGTATGAATGTATACCGGGAATAACCCCGAGATCAAGGTCTCACCCGGCAGGGCAAGCAGGATTCCAGCACACAAGGCCAGGACCAAATAAACAAGTGCAGCTTTGAGAAACCAACGAGTCAGGATGGGCATGGTCAAGCTCCGATTCTAATCATAGACAATGACGAAGAGGTGAAGCGAATTTGAAGTTTCATGTATGGGATTGTACCGTTTATATCCATATTATCTTTGCGGCACATCAAACAACTTTTTGTCTTTCTAAAGAAGGAAAAGGAGGCAAAAATATTCCCACTTGACATTCCAAAAAGAATCCTTATAATAAATTTACTAACACGTGTTAGTAAAGGGATATTATGCCACCCATGAAGCGTGCGAACAGCCTGGATGTTGCTCAGCTCGCTGGTGTCTCACGGACAACAGTCTCTTTCGTTTTGAACAATGTCCCGGGAGTTGCCATCAGCGAAGCGACGCGCAAGCGCGTGTTGGAAGCGGCGCAGTCTCTCAACTATCATCCAAATGCAGCGGGGCGAAAACTGGTGAGCGGAAAATCCCGCACCCTTGGACTCGTTTTATGTCAATCTCCCGAACAGGTTTTTGCTGATTCACTGCTGCCCCAAGTGTTGCTTGGCGTTGGGCAAGCCGCCATGCAAGTGGGGTATCAAGTCTTGCTCCGCCCCACCGAAACCAGCGACCCCTTTAATTACATCAAAACCATCCGTGAAAATTTTGTCGATGGCATCGTGTTATCCGGTCCGCGGCAGGATGATCCGGAGATTATACGGCTATACGAAGAGGGCTTCCCTGTCATGCTCATGGGACAATTACCCGGCAGTGAAGTCCCATTTGTGGATGTAGACGCCTCTGCCGGTGCCGAAGCGGCTACCAACCATCTGCTGGAGCGTGGCAGACGGCGCATCGCCATCATCACCAACGCCCCGCTGACGTACACGTCTGCCCGTCAACGCCGCGATGGATATCTACATGCCTTGACGTCTGCGGGCATCGAATATGACGACACCTTGTTGCAGGAAGGCAACTTCACGCCCGAAAGTGGCTACCAAGCCATGATGGGGTTGCTCAGCAATGGGTCCCGCCCTGATGCGGTTTTTGTCGCCAGTGATGTGGTTGCCAAGGGCGCCATGCTGGCTATCAAGCGTTCCGGGTTGCGCATCCCAGAAGACCTGGCTATTGTCGGCTTCGATGACATCCCGCTCGCTGAATATTTTGACCCGCCGTTGACCACGTTTCACCTGCCCGCTTATGGGCTGGGTTGGGCGGCGGGAGATCGTTTGATCCGCCTCGTGCAAAACGAGGGACTGGATGACAAGGGGGTTTTGATGCAATCTGACCTAATCGTCCGCGAATCGTCGTAGTATTTAAAGTTCTTCCACGCGGCGAATTATTGTTTTTATTTTACTAACACGTGTTACTTGAGAGGAGGTGGTTTCCGAAAGGCTTAGAAAGTTGGTTGTGTTCGAGTTTTGATTCACAAAAAGGAGAAACGAGAAATGTCTAAAATGTTCAAATTGTTTACCGGTCTGGTACTGGTCAGCCTGATTTTGGCTGCCTGTGGCAGCACTCCCCCTGCCACTGAGGCTCCAGTCGAAGAGGCGATGCCGGAAGAATCCGTGGCGGCGGATGACATGTGCATGGGTGCTCAGCCCGGTGACGAACTTAGCTTGCTGTATCAATGGTCTGGGCAGGAAGAGGAACGCCTCAACCAGATTCTCCAGCCGCTCGTTGAAAACTGTGGGATCGTGTTGAAACCAGAATCGACCCGTGACCAGGCGCTGCTTGATACTCGTGTACAGGCTGGCACTCCGCCTGATGTCGCCTTCTGGCAGGTCACGCAATTGGTGCAATATCAGGATCAATTACAGGCAATGGACGAACTTGGGGCCGACAGATCCAGCTACAGCGATTTCTTCATCGAGCCGATGACGATCAATGGCAAGTGGCTTGGACTTCCCATCAAAGCCGACATTAAAACGATCATTTGGTATAGCCCATCGACCTTTGATGCTTTGGGTTACAGTGTTCCAACCACATGGGATGAACTGGATGCGCTCGTCGAGCAGATGGTCGCGGATGGCAACGTGCCATGGTCGATGGGTCTGGAATCTGGCGATGCGACCGGCTGGACCGGCTCCGACTTCATTCAGGATATTCTGCTCGTTCAGCAGGGACCCGATTATGTTCTGGGTTTGATCGACGGTTCGATTCCCTACGATGATGCAGGTGTTGTGCAGGCTTACGAGACCTATGGTAAATGGGCGAAGGATCCTGCCTATACTGTTGGCGGCGCGCAGGGTACTCTCTCGACGCCCTTCCTCGATGCCATTTACAAGCCGTTTGCAGATCCAGCTGAAGCCATGATGGTCAAGCAATCAGGGTTTGCCGGAGGTGAAATTGCAAAACAATTCCCCGGTCTCGTTTATGGCACCGATTACGACTTCTTTGTAGTTCCCAGTGCCCAAGGCTTGCAAGGTGGTGTGGAACCGATGATGGCATTCAACGACACGCCGGCGGTCCGAGCTTTGGTCGCATACCTGTCTTCAGCGGAAGGTGGCGCCACGTGGGCAGCCGCTGGTTTCGATCTCTCCCCGAATAAGAATGGTGAAGGTAATTACACAGATCCATCCCTGATCAAGAAGGCGGAAGCGTTCTATGCCACACAAGGCTTCACCCCCGATATCGGCGATAGCATTCCTGGCGGCTTTGGCAGCGCCGAGTGGACTGCCATCGTTGACTTCTTGAACGATGGCGACCTGGCTACCGCTCTCGCACAAGCTGCAACTGTTCAAGCGGAAGCGACGAAGTAAGAAACATTTTGTAATCACACAGGGGACGTCTGATGAGACGTCCCCTGCCTACTTCCAAGGAGGTTCGAATGGCTGCGCGTTCCGTACCCACCATCATGAAGCAGGGTAAATTAGCACCCTGGTTATATCTCCTGCCGGCCTTGTTGGTGATGTCTTTCTTCATCGTCTACCCGATGATCAATACCATCTCTTTGAGTTTCAAAGACAAGGATGGCAAAGGGTCTGCCGCCAACACATGCGTGGAGGGGAAAACCTGCTGGGGTATCTTTGAAAACTATCACTATGCTTTGACTGCCGAACTCGATACGACCTCCTTTGCCAGCACATGGCGGAGCTTCTGGTTGTCCTCTTATGGGAATACGATCAAATGGATCGTGCTGATGGTGAGTGGGACTGTCGGGTTGGGATTGATGTTCGCAGTGCTGGCAGATCGCGTCAAGTATGAGGCGCTGGCGAAAGCCATCATCTTCATGCCAATGGCAGTCTCGTTCGTGGGCGCAGGCATTATCTGGAAATTTGTTTATGACTACGGCACACAACAGGTGCAGATCGGCTTATTGAATGCCATCATCACAGGGTTGGGCTTCGAGCCGGTTGCGTTTTTGTCGCTGCCGCAATTGAACACCATTGCATTGATCGTCGTGGGCGTGTGGATCTGGACCGGCTTCTGCATGACCATCCTTTCCGCG
>JAHDWC010000111.1 GCA_023382575.1 Anaerolineales bacterium | reverse complement strand
GCCTTTTCTTCTACCTTGCTAATCAAGTGAAGCAAAGTTTTTTCATCGTCATCATTCCATGCCACAACTGCAATGGTTTGTTTCGGTGAAGCCCTTGATTCTGCTGCATACCTCTGCCGGATCTGCGACCAATGATTGGCGCGGCTGGGGATGGAGATAAACCTGAAAGAAGGCAAAAGCAGACCAGTCAACGCCTTGCCAGTGACACAATCCGTATCCAATCCAAACACGCGATCCTGATATACAAAAGGTTGATCCGTACCTGAATAATTATGGTGCCCCACGATCAACGGCTTTTCACCATCATACAGTTCATACCAGGGACGGTCATATACTGTACGAAGGTGTTTGTCTCCGCCCATTGTTCCGCACAATACCGTTGAACGCTGTTGCGACAGGGGAAGACCCGGTTCAAAATATCCATGTACCACCAATGCCTCCGGCAAATCCAGATACAACGGCAAAGTGTTCATGAATGCCAAAGCATCCGGATAGGTCTCTCCGAATTGAATCCTGCTGATCTTCTGGGATTGCGCCAATTTGACCTCGTGCCTGCTGGCGCGCACATGCTTGCGCTCATGATTCCCCATAATTAGAAAAGCGTTTGGCGTTTTCTGGAAGAATTCCAGGACAGCCGGCGTATCGGGACCCCGATCCACACAATCCCCCACCGAGACAATGGCATCGCCCTCGGTCAAGCCTGCCTTTTCCAACAAGGCTTGAATCTCTTCGTAACAGCCATGAATATCGCCAACTACCAAGGTTTGCATTGAATAATTATAGCCAGGTTGCAACAACGTTAATTGCTGCCAGCCCGAATTTCCTGCCACACCGAAATCAAGCCTAAACGCTCCACCCACCCATCAATATATCCATAATCAAGTTGATCCTTTTTGGCTTTGAGAATTGCCGCAATATCCCGTGCGTGTTTTGGCTGCCCACTTAATCCCAAATACATGAGTTTGTAGAGGATCAGATCTTCAGGAGAATGGACATACACTTCTCCAATCGGCGGTCCATAGTCCACCAGGAGGCGACGTTGAAACGCACTCTGACGAAGTTCATCGCCATCCCGCATGAGATATAAATCCGCTTTGAGCCCGCTGTACATATGGATCGCATTCAGTGGGATATCTGCGCGGTCCTCCATCATCGTATCCAGAATGATGTCAGCAGGAACAAGCATATTCCGTTTCTCAAGTTCCTTGGAAAACCTGCCAATGGCTTTGATAGGAAGGTTAATGACGATATCCAGATCCTGGGTTGCGCGGGGTTCCCCCCATGCCCATTCGGCAATCGCGCCCCCAATCAGATATTCGACTTTGGAGGCTTTCAATGCATCCAGGATGAGTTTTAGAAAAGCAGTAATTTCCAAGGGCTGGTCTGTCATGATGCGTAGGCTCGTTGTAACGCCAATCGATGTGCTTCCAGTACAGTAAGTTCGGGGTTTTCCTGGCGGATTCGGTATGCGACAACATTCCGGGCGGTGTCACTGATGGAGCAGCCCTGCCGGAAACGGTCGGCAGCCGATAGCTGTCGATAAATATCAATCTGGCATTGATCCACTTCTTCAACGCTGGCTTTGACCATTTGACTGAACTCAGGGGAAAGCGCTGGTTGTCCTTTTAGATAATATCCTTTATTTTTCCGGTCACGGCTATATTCCAGCACATACCCAGCCGCTTGAAATGCCTGCTTGACCACGCGCATGTCCCGAAAAAACGTATCCTCCCAGGCGGATATACCAAAACAATTCCTACCCAAGCGATACTCCGTCCTGATAATCAATTGCGCCCGGGTAAGGTAGCGCTCGTTCCACAGGATTTGAAGAAGTGTGACTCGCCGCGCCGTGGTGATGTCGCGTTGCATGGCGTCATTAAGGATGACATCAATAACTCTGCGAGATAGAGCATCGTTTATCGTGATTTCATTATACCTGATTTATAAATCAGTATATATATCCCACTATAAACACACAGGCGGACGATCCCCAAAATAGCCCTACATCCCAATACACGATTGTTTACAAAACCAAGCACTTGACTGTATAAACGGTGTGAATGATTCTTTATGTGTTGATATTTTCATTTTTATACCCATTTTCAGCATTTGCTGAAAACCGTCCTATCATTGAAAACAAATAATGAGGTAGTGAACTCCAGACAAATTATGAATGTGGGCTTTTTCGAATCTGGCTTTATTGCAAAATACCGAAATAGTGCCGGCACCAACTCCCTGCCCCTGTTTTCATTGACATAGAAAAAAACTCTTACCCGCCCAATCCCCCAACCCATATTGATGCCAGACTCATAACCGACACAAATGAATCGAATTCCACCTGCGAGTCTGTGACTCCAGCGACCCTGCTGTACCAAAAACTTCCCAATCTGCTCCAGGAGGGTCTTGCTTTTGGGGTTTTAGGTAGTGCGATCTTTTCTTCGAAAATTTATCTCGTCCATTGTGCCATATCATGATCCAATTCATTCAGCGTAATCAAACGCATTCCGGTGGATATCCAGTTTTCGCCCTGAAGCGGCTGCCGATTAATCTCCTCCTGATACGCTTTCGCTCCTGACGTCCAGCCATTGCGAGCAAACCCTACATAAAAAACTTTCCATTTACCTTCTGCCGGGAGAACCTTTTCGGTCTTTTCAATTAGTTTTCTCAGGACCTCCAAATCCATCGGATGACGATCCCACTTACATTCGCCTAAAATGAGCGTCTTTTCCATAAAATTGATGCCAGCGACATCAATTTGCGCCTCACGGTTCCAGATACTACCCACCTGATCTGGAAGGAAAGGTAATACCTCCTGACCGGTTGCGCGCAAGAGCCATTCCTGGCAAAGTTCCTCCCAAGTGTGGGTTCCAATGAAATCCACCAGGTGCTTCTTAATTTCAGTCAATGTCTGATCATCCACCCCCAGTGCCAATTGGGATTGTCGTCGTGAAAGAAAGCGGTAGTAGAACCGTAAGAAGGGGTCGGTGATATGATGGCGGCCTAACCTTGATGAAGCCTGTTCAGTGATGGGTATGCGCCGCTCCACAAAACCTGTGCCGATCAAAGTGCTGAGGTACATTGAAATATGCCTATCATTCAGACCGGATGAGGACGCGATCTCCCTGGGCGTGCGATAGCCCTGGGCAATCGCGCGGAGGATCGCGGCATAGTTATGGATTTCGGACACAAAGTCTTGCAACAGTAATCTTGGCTCATCTTGCAATAGATTGGCACCTCCCAGCAGGTTTTCTCTGATATTCTTGTCCAAGCTGATGCTTGGATTGAATTGTTCCCAATAAGCAGGTACTCCGCCAAATATAGCATATAAGGCCACGCGCTCATCGGGTCGATATTTTGAAAAAAAACTTTTTGTCGCCGTAAACGGCAACGGCTGGAGCAGCAAGCGTGACGTTGCCCGACCATATAAAGGGGCCTGATAGGAGAGCACTCCACGTTCCATCATGCCCACATGTGAGCCGGAGATGATCAGGAATATATTGGATCGTTGGAGATGGTGGTCCCAAGCATTTTGCAAGATTCCAGCGATGCCTTGTTCAAGAGTCATCAGGTAAGTGAATTCATCAAGAACCAGAGCCATCCGCTCTTGTTTTGCGAGACGGGCGGCTTGCTCGAAAGCCTGACCCCATGTGCTGTAACTAAAATCATCTGGCGCGACAGAATTACCTTCAAAATTGAATAACGCCTGCGAAAATGACCGTAACTGATCCTTGGAGGAAGTTGGCTCAGCCACCCAGTACAGTGCTCTGGGGTTGAACGTTTCAATCCAGTGGGTGACCAATCTGGTTTTACCAACTCGACGGCGTCCATAGAGAATAAGCATTCGAGCCCTGTCAGACTGCCATTCTCTTTGCAGAAAACTGATCTCTCGTTCACGAGCGACAAAGTCTGTACGTGTCATATCTGTCTCCTTAGCGTAATCAAAATTAGTATAATTCAAATTACTCTAATACGGAGGGGTTTTTTGGGTTAATAGGATTCTGCTAGGGGAAACAGTATCTATTGTTTGTCCCGCCTTTCAACATATGTGCTTTGGCTAAGTTCCCCTTATTGATAACTCAAGTGTTCTTTGAAACTGAAATTGCTCGGAACATTCTTTATCAAACACTGTATGAGTGAGACACCCCACTCATATCTTTGTAAAAGTGCCGAAACAATACCGACACGAACTCCCCTCCCCCATTTCCATTCAGATATTCTTGCGCCCACTGAATGGAAACGAACCTCTTTCTCACCCAATCCCCCAATCTGGACATCTACCAGACCGCCGATCTACACAAGTGGATCGGCATCTACCTGCACGCCTGCCGCTCCCGCAACCTCGCCGGCGGCACCATCGAGTTTTACAGCAAGAAACTCGGCGCGTTTTCCAAATTTTGCCTGGAACATAACGCAGCCGACATCTCCCAGATCAGCGCAGACCTGATCCGGCAGTTCCTGATCGCCCTGAACGAGAGTGGACACCGCCCGGCCGGGGTCCACTGCTACTACCGTTCGGTCAAGACCTTCCTGAAATGGTATGAGCGCGAAACCGAACCGGAAGGCTGGCGCAATCCGATCAACAAGGTCGCTGCGCCGCACATCCCCCTTGAGCCGCTGGACCCGGTCAGCATCGAGACCATCAAAGCCATGCTGGAGACCTGCAAGCGTGGACAACTCTCCGATGCCCGCGATAAAGCCTCCCTGCTGGTGCTGTTGGATACTGGTATGCGTTTGGCGGAGTTCCTCTCCCTGAACATGGAGGATGTCGATCCCATCACCGGCATGATCCTGATCCGCTCGGGAAAAGGTAGAAAGCCACGCAATGTATATCTGGGCGATAAATCGCGCCAGGTCCTGCGCAGGTATGTCAAGGAACGCAAGGATTACAACCCGGCGCTGTGGGTCTCAAAATCCGGCGAGCGCCTGACCGAGACCGGGCTGCGTATGATGCTGCGACGGCGAGCCGCGCAAGCCGACGTACCCGTGCCATCGCCGCATGACTTCCGGCGCGCATTCGCCATCGAGCGTTGGCGCGCCGGGGTCGACATCCTGACCCTCTCCAAACTCATGGGGCATACCTCCTTGCAGGTCCTGAACCGCTACCTTAAACAGATCGGCGAAGACCTCGAAAGGGCAGCCAAACAATCCTCACCTGTAGACAGAAACTTCTAAAAAGGAAACCAATGACAACCATCCTCACAATTGCCAATCAAAAAGGCGGGGTTGGCAAGACCACCACCGCCCTCACCCTCGCGCACGGGCTGGCGCGTCGCGGCAAACGCACCCTGCTGTTGGATTTCGATCCGCAGGGGCAGGCGGCGCGCGCCTTGCATCTCTCCCCTTCCGCCGGCATCTATGCCCTACTCACAATGGATACTGGTCCCAATGAAACCGCCTATATCCAAAGCAAGATCATTGAGGCCGATCGTGAAAATCTCTGGCTGTTGCCCGGCAACAAACAAACCGCCGATGCACAGGCGATGATCAATTCGCAGGGTAAACCGATCTCCTGGGTGCGGGAAGCCTTGGAGCGCTTCTGCACTTCTCAATATCACTATCTGGTATTGGATACCGCTCCCAGTTTGGGCGGCATTCAGGAACGCGTCCTGTGGGCAAGCGACATGGTGATCGTGCCGACACCAGCGGAAGCGCTCGGTTCAGACGGTCTTCGGCAGGTGCTCGACACCATGAAACGACTCTCCGCTGAGAAAGGGTGGAAAGGCGGTCTGTTCGGCGTGTTGCCTACATTCTATATGGAGCAGGTCAAAGAGCACCGCATCAACCTGGATGCCATGCGCGTCAATCTGGGAGAGTTGATCCTGCCACCCATTCACCGTGCGGTGGTATTGGCGGAATGTCCTGCCTTTGGAAAAACGATCTTCGAACACGCACCAGACAGCCGGGCAGCAGAAGAATATGCTCGTCTGGTGGATATCGTACTCAAGGCATAGGGGACAAAGATGTCACGCAAGGATATGCTCACCGACACACATGCCGACACGGGTCGAAGCGAATTTGCCGACAGTATCCCGCTCGCCGCTACAGCTGGAAGCTGGAACCGCCCCGGTCGCCGACCCGCCAAGCGCAACCGTCAATGGGAAAAGCACCATCGTCCATACCGATATATCAACGTACCGCTGGAAGTACGAGAAGAGGTACTGGCACTCGCAGAACACCTGCACGTCACCGCCGATGATATAGCTCATGCCTTCTTTCAATTCGGCTTTGATTGTGTCGATGAAGGAAAACTGTCATTGACGGCGCAGCCAAATCCGCTTGGTCGAAAGATGACTCTCTTTCCGCAGAAACAGATTGGAGCGTGGGAAGAAGCGCAAGGTCCACAACGGGACATCCCTGCCCGCAAAAAGAGGAAGGTCGAACGTAGGCAAAAATCCGTTCCAGCGGTTTCGTATCGCATCCCGCCTGGTGTTCATGCTGATCTGTGTTCATTGGCGGAAGAGCTTGCGGTTCCTGTGGGTGAAATCGTCACACATTTTCTGCGGCATGGATTGAAGTCTTATCGAGCCGGCAGGTTGAAGTTAAAACCTCATCCCGTGATCGTGAAGATGACATTGAAAGGCATCGAGCCATGAGTGTTCGCGGAAAACTGGATGAATTTTTAAGGGTCAAAATTTTGGGTATGCGGTTCCGCATAGCCTCCGCATATGTGTCGTATACATACCGCGACTGTCTCCGCATAGTTCGCCGCATACCTTCTCTTTACAGAAGAGACTGTGTGTCGCGATTTGAACTCAGGATGACCTGTGACCCATCTTTAGAAAATCGTTCACCAGCGGGCTTCCTGTGGGCTTTCCAAAATTGGAGGAAAGCATGAGCGTCGAAACCTCGGAGCGCGTGTGGAAGCACAGCGGCAAAGGCGGGACACCGTTGTTGTTGCTGCTGGCATTGGCGGACTGGTCGGATGGCTGGGGCTATTGCTATCCGAGCATTGAACAGATGGCGATCAAGTGCCGGCAAACCGAACGTAATATCTTGAACCTGATCGCGGACCTGGAGAAGTCCAGCGAGCTGCGCCGGCTGGCACGCGGAAAAGGCGGCAGGGGCAAAGGCAGCGGGTCGGTCTATCAGGTCATCACCGGGATGAGCCAGGTGGAGATCACTGCCAGTGAACAGTCGTCACCGTTGGCACGAATGACCCTGGCAAAATTGGCAAGTGGAGAAGTCGCTCCCCCATCTGTGGCAAAACCGCCATTGGAAACGGATGAAAAGATTTCAGGTGAAAAGTTTTCACCTGAAAAACAGAGTCCCGATTTTTCACCAGTTTCCATAGTGCGCTTAAATGAATTAATTAACGTCAGTGACTCTTCTGCTCCTCCTTCCCGCGGAACACAGAAACATGAGCCATCACCGGAAGAACGAGCAGAAGCCTTGTATCGACTGGTGCGTCCTGGTCACTTGACCCTGCCCAATTCCGAACAGCGGACAGTGGCATTGCGTGTCTTGGGCATGTACCTTCAACGCTACGCCTCGCCTCAAGCGGCGGCGCAAGCCTTGAAGCCATTCGCCGCCGAAGCCGACGCACGCGGGATCCGTCCCACCAATTTGTGCTGGCTGTCCGAATGGGCGGCAGTGGGACAAATTCCCAAACAGCGAAATAAATCTCGAAGCAGCACAAAGCTGGCGCCAACTACAGAGCAGGCGGTTGATTACGAGGCGATCCGCCAGCGCATGGAAGCGGAACTCCCGACCTTGATCGAAAGGAAAGATAACGCATGAACCATATTTCAGACCTCACCCCGGAAGGCATTCAGAATGCCGACAAGGATGGAGATATTCCGCAACCGATCCGGCATGGTGATTGTGCTCCGGATTGCCCGGAATGCGGCGGGATCGGGTATGTCCGTTACGAAGTGTCGGTTGGACATCCAAAGTTTGGCAAGGTGGAACGCTGCTGCTATGCCCAGTCACGTAGCATTGCTGCGTATCTGCGTTCTGGAACCATTGATCCGCGCATTGGGTTGACCGCCGACGAAGTCCGTAATTTGAATTGGAACCTGGTACGGAAAGGGGTCAATCAGGCAGATCAGGCTTGTGTAACCACACGCAAAGCCTTTGAGGAGGGACATGGCTTGGTGTTCCTATACGGCGGGTTTGGGCAAGGCAAGAGTTTGATCTTGAAGATCGCCGTGGCAACGGCAGTGCGAGCCGGCAAGCGGGCGGCATATGCCAATCTGGCTGGCGTGTTGGATGATATCCGCAGCGCCTATGATGAACGTGAGAACAAGATGACCGAACTGGTGCGGCGCATGGAGTGGTGGACATCCCAGGATGTACTTGCCATCGATGAACTGGACAAAGTCGGGCAGACCGATTGGGCAAAGGAACGAATTTTCCAACTCATGGACCTCCCCTGCTCATGACTCCATAACATGGTTCACCAAAAGGAGAATCATGTCACATACCCCTGAATACGAAAAAATACTGGCAGAACTCAACGCCGGTGAATTGCCAATCATTGCTCGAAAGATTCTGAACACGTTGCTGCAGGCACCCAAAGGAATTACCCGCAAGGGATTGATCCGGGCTGTGTTTGGTGAAGAGCCAGGCAACAATCTATCCAACGACACCCGTGACCGCAAGATCCGCAAGGCGATTGAACACCTGCGGGACCTCGGATTTCCAATCGTCTCCACGTCAGGCAAAGCCGGCTACAAACTGGATACCGATCCGGAAAACATCGAAGACATGATCCGGGAATGGGAAAGCCGTATCGTCCACCTGCAACACCGAGTGGACGCCGCTCGCCATTACCGTGATGCATTTCTAAGGATATTTCCTCACAAGTGACCCATATAAATTTATTGTCCAGCCTGCCATTGGAGTGGGCGCCCATCTATCCGATGGACCGCAAGGATGTGGTGCTTGATGTTTTCAAGCACCACATTTCATACAAAGATGGATTGCCGCCCTATGCCCAGGTGCGGATCATCGACCTGATTACCAATCGTTTGATCAAAGCCCGTCCGTACCCGGCTCTATGGGTGTCGGTGGACGCGCCCGGCGACTGGTATGTTGTGGAAGTCAAGCGGCTGGTCAAGAAAAAAATTCCAATAACTATTCAGCCGGCATGGAAAACCACTGTCATTGAGCGGAATTTCTCTCAGGGCATCGAACCAACCTATCTTCGAGAGGGCGATTTGCCTATCCTGGCGCCACGTTTTGACCCTGCGGATTACAGTATCAAGGAATCTGAACTGCGTGTCTTGCAAATCATGGCAAGGCTCAAGATAGCCTATAGACCTGAAATTGCTTCGCTAGCAGGTTTCAGCGAAAGTCATGTTCGGAATCTTTTGAAGCAACTTCAAGCGGAGAATCTGATTGAGCGCCGAAAGATCGGCAAATACGAAGGATATGCGATCTGCACGAAAGGACTGAGGCTGGCACATCGTTCGTGGAATATCCCCAAAGGCGTTCATTTCTCAAAATATCGCGGGGAATTCCGATATGCCGGCGAGCGTCACCGACGCGTGTCGCGCAGATGGAGGGCATGGCTCGAAGCAGCGCACCCAAACATAGAGGTTTTGGAAAGTTGGACGGAAGCGCCGCTCTTTTACGGCATCCCGGATGCGCTGGTATGGGGACGCAAAGGCGACCGCGAAATTCTTTTCTGGCTGGAAGTAGACAGCGGGCACAGTTCCAAAAAGGTGATGAGACGCAATTACTCCAATCGGTTTCAAAATGCGTATCAGCATGCAAAACGACTGGGAATTTCGATTGTCTTCTGTATTATGGGTCCACCTTGGGTGGTGCTTTTTTTCCGTGGTGCATCCCATACCTGTATCCCAACATGACTATAATCGGACAGGACTGGCGGGCATTTGGGAAATTACCTTTTTACGAGACTGGCGGATGGTTTTCTGGTATCGAGGATCGAAAGAAAGATCCGACCGAAAACGCCCTCCCCTTTGATCCCAGTCAATATCCACCCAAGCCAAAGAAAGAGAAAAAGGGAATATCAGCCAAGCCGAAATCCACAAAGCCCAGGTATTCCAAGGGATTTGATGATGCCGACTGGTGGTATCGACGTAGTTCAGAACGGGAAGAGTGATGCACTAATGAAAGTGGCGTGACGGGGGTGCAGTGATTTCCCGATATTTTCACCAAGGAATAGGGATGTTCTTATCTTCCCATTCGGCTCAATGCTCTTTTTATGACTTTCCAAATTTGCGCAGTATGCCTTGCCGACCTAACGGCAATTATCAGAGAGAATATAATCAATGCAACCCCAAGGGTTGTGCCAAACCAACCGACAACATTCAAAAGAGGTGTATTGAATACTCCCGCTAGAATAGAGCTATCAGTTTCAACTTGTTGAACATCCGTCCAGAAGGAAGGCAGCATGATCAGAGTCAGAATAAAAGATACCGCAGCCAGACCTAAGGTCATCACTGCTGAAAGATCATTGTTCTTTTCTGCCAAATCAAGAGCATATAACTCGTCTATGTGATCGACCAGACTGTTTAAACTGCTGATATTCCTGTCAATGTGCGTCAGCAACATGGGAACACCTAATTCTTCCAACAAATATTTCGCCTTTACAATGGCATATTCGGATCGCCCCCAAACCAGCGGATCACTCATGCCTTGAGACAAGGCTGCTAGTCGACGTAAATTTCCTGCACCCTTCACATGCTGCGGAAGCTTACCGTCCAGTTCAATATCGCCGGCTTGTAGTTTCTCACGAGCAGTATGGACAGTTTTCGATATTTCCTCCAACGCCTCATAACTTGCCCGCTCAACCAATTGCGCTAACGTTCGTGTCTCTATACCAAACTCAATCATGCGCTCGATTGCGCCCCAATAGCGCGCGTATTTGACCTTTAACGTTGCCCCCGGTGTCGTGGACACCAAAAGGTTATCCTTTTTATATTTACGAGACGGAAGGATCAAGGCTGTTCTAGAAGTGAGCAGACAAATTTCCCCCATCCATGAAGCCAGGTTGTTCTCCATGATCCGATCTAAATTCTTCCACCGTGGGACGGGAAAATATAAATTTGCATCTTTGGACTGAAAATTATTGTTTCCAGAATATCCTCGCTCCAATATAGCGCCTTCAAGCAAATTGACCAACCCGCGTTTTATCTCTGGGGAGTATTGCAAATACTCAGGGAGAACCGGTATTTGCAAGTTCGGTTTTGTCCCTTTATCTTTTGGGGCATGATTAATCTCACTCTTCTTATCCTGCTTGGGCTCTTTAATCACGATCGACTCATCCGCAAATATTTCATCCACATGATAAATAATATACGAGTCATGAAGAGGCATCGACAGGCGCGGTTCCGGCTTGGATAAATGCAAAGGTTCGGAATCAGGCATTGGGATTTCCCCAGTTGCCTTCACAAACAATGATGCGACCTCCATTGCAATCTTCCATTGAACGGGGTTATAAAGAAGTTCACCCTTATCTGTTTCCTTGCTTCCCAACCACTTCAAAAATGCTTTGACGGAACCTTGGACTTTCTTTAATTCCTCCGGTTGTTCTGCAAACTCTCTCTTTTTCTTCGTCAACCAGTCACGCGCACTTTGTACATCAAGTGACTCATGTAAATTCAACACATCTTCAGCAATCTTTATCAACTCACGCGGGCTGCTATACTCTCTTGTAAGCCGTATAACGAAAAGCCCGGTTACAGTAGGTCGAATATATATCTTCCATGATTTCCAAGAGCGCAAGAACAGGTTACGAAATTGAAAATTATCCATCAAATCAGGAGGAAAATTAACCTGGTCTTTATTCAACATATATGTAGGGACAACATGTTCTTCAAGAAACAAGGCTCGAAACACCCCTGTCGCAAATCCCACTTGTTCGGTGGACATATTCCCCGCTAGATCATCCTGTTTCTTACTGCTTATCCTTGTAAAAGGCGACCTTGACCTTTTGTTCCACCAGCCATTTCGAAGCACTTCTGCAAATGCTGGTGTTCCACGGATGCTTTCAAAGCGTTTCTGGTCCTCCTCAGCGATGAAACGCTTCATGTTTAGAACAAGGATGACGTTTGTATAGCCTTTTGCGGTGATCTTTGACTTCATGTTGTGCTCCTATGATTTTGCCATCCTGGAATCAACAATGACTTCTTTAAACCGCAATTACTTCTAAAAGTAGCTCAATTCTACTGCCTATTATAAAAAATCAAATCAAATAATCAATACGGATATTCTCTTTCGCCCACTTCTCGATTTGACTTTGCAAACTTCCCCCCTCACTCGCATGGACGATCAATACCCGCCCCGCAATTTGTGCCGCAAGGTCATTTCTCTTCAACGAAATTTCCTTCGTGACATACTTTTGATATCCTTTGAACGGCGAGATGACCAGCATCCTGCCTCTTTCAATTTCAGCTTTCCACACCGCAGGGATTCTCACCCCCTCCAACCTGCGTCCCAAAACAACTACGATGGGACAAGTACCTTTCAACAGAACTTCAAGAACTTCCTTCTCTGCAGGCGCATGAAAGCCGCTGACGACGCCTATTTCTCCGTTTCGGATTTCTTTTGCGTAATCGTGTGCTTTGAGAATGGAACTGGCAGGGCATTTGGCGGATGAAAATATGGCAAGCAATGGCGATTTAATTAAATCGCCATTGCCAATATAACTCATATCTTCAAGTATAAAAGCGCCTGCCAAATTTATCCTTCTCCGCCCTTGGATGTGTTACAGGCAGAACAAGAGGCTTGCCCATTTTCGACCGTGGTCTTCCCGCCTTTTGACCACGGTTTGATATGGTCGCAATGCCAATCATCCCATGTTAATTTGGCGCCATCACACTTGATTCGTAATTGACAAATACCGCCATCTCTTCGGAAGATGGCTAACCGTTGTAGGTGGGTGAAGTCACGTTGATTATCCTTCAAACGAATGTCGGGATATTTCTCTAGCAAATTCCTTAGCATGAATTCCATGCGCCAACGAATCGACTCTTCAGCATCCGTACTGTGGCTGATTTTTTCCTTATAGGTCACCCATTCGGGAATCGCATCATCACTAGGTTTTGCTTCTTGGATATGCCGTTCGCGTTCAAACTCAATAAACCAGTTGAAGAAACTGGCTTTTATGTCTTCGACCACGTATTGTTTCAGTAATTCGGCAACTACGCAATAAAGCGATATGACATTGTATCTTTCCAACTCTGGCGTTTTCTCTTTGAATATTTCGTTCAAAGTGTTCAAAACGCGGATAACTGATTTTGCTTCTGGTGATTTTTGGTCAAAATCTTTGTAATTTTCATAGATGCGATTCAAGTCGGCATCTTTTACATTGCTTGGACCTCCTGCCAGTTCCAGACACACCATCTGCGCGGCGATATGATCATAGGTATAGCGTGAATTCAAAAAAGGAACTTTTCCAAAAAAGGCGTGTTTCGACAGCTCTTTGACAAAATCTCGCATACGACCAGGGTAAGCGTTGCGTTTTTCCTGTGCTTTCAGTGATGTGCCATTTTGCAGGCGCAGGAACATTTCTCAAACTTCATCTTCATCTGTGTCTTCAAGCATTACAACATCCAAGGCATAGACGTCGAACTTCATACGTAATTCGTCGGGCAGATCTTCGTATTTGCAACCGGCAATTTCCATGTCATCAATAGGTTCCGAGTCCTTTGGAAGTTTGAAGTTGCCTTCAAAGAAATCCCAAATAGCCCTTAGTCGTTGTTGACCATCAACAACATCATATTTGTCTGGCTTTGAGCCAATCTTTCGCCAATACAATTTGGGAACATCATAATCTCTCAGGATGGTATCCACCAGCAATTGCTTTTGAGACCTTCCCCAAACAGCAGGGCGTTGAAAATCTGGATTGGTGTCAATCCGTTCTCGAATTCCGTGGATGGTTTTGAGGGGCCAAGGTTTCTTGTTTGACTTCATAGCGTTTCATTTCTCCTAAGGCAACAAATTTATCTGCAGGGATTGATTTCCTTCAATTACATAAACTTTTAGCGGTTTTTTTGTTATTGGGTCAACATCTCTAAAAACAAAATACTTTTTCTCATTTACAGTCAAAAGATGTAAACCCTCATAGACATAATATTCCTGCCCGCTTGACGGAACAGGCGATACGTTATTGTCGTCTAACGGCAAGGGAATAGGGGATATGATTTCTATAGACT
>JAHDWC010000110.1 GCA_023382575.1 Anaerolineales bacterium | reverse complement strand
TGGCACTTGGACAGCGACCAACTCCCCCTTGACCGTCGTCATCCCATTGACCACGATCCATTCTTCGATCACCACCTTGCGACCTTTGACTTCTTTCACCTTCGCGCGAATCTCCAGCACAGGACCGAGCGGCGTAGGCTTGAGATAATCCACGTGCAAGGAGGCGGTGAGATAGCGAAGCGGCGGCTCGGTATCCATGGCGCGATTCTCAGCCCGATACCCCGCTGCGGCAGCCGTCCCCGTGCCATGACAGTCAATCAGCGAAGCAAGCAGCCCGCCATACACATATCCTGGCACAGCGATGTGATACGGCTTGGGTTGAAAATGACAGACGGATTCTTCGCCGTCCCAATAACTTTTGATCTGGTGACCCAGTTCGTTCATCTTTCCGCAGCCATAACAATGCGCGAAGTAATCGGGGTAGAAATCTTGAAAGGCTTTGTCTGTCATCCAATCTCCTGTGAGTTGAAATTACGGCGTCGGCGTTGCAGAGGATGTGCTCGTCAGGTCGGGTGTCCCCGTCGGTGTTTGCGTGGTTGTGGGTGTGACCAAACTTTCCTGAACGACGAAGCGCCCTACGACTTTCCATTCGTAGCCCATGAAAATCTGCACTTCGTATTGCCCAGCCCGCCAACCCCCAATCGGATCAGAACATTCGGTGTAACCGCCGATGCCGCCTGTGCCCCACTCCTCGCGCCAAGGTTCGGTCTCATAACAAACCAGTTCCCCATTACGATACCAAAGCGACGTCCATTGCACGCCGGGTTGGGTATTGTTGTAATCAAAACCGCCATACATGGTGGTGATGGGAAGTTCAAAGACCGTCTTGGGGTCAACCGGGTTGACGCCGTCGAATTCCGTGGAAAATTGGATGGCAGTGAAGACCGCATCAGGATTCGGGGTGACAGGCCCTGTAAAAAGCGCCTCAATCGCGACGGGGAGGAAGGGCGTCATCGTCAGAGTTGGGGTATCGGAGACGGAGGGTGTCAGAGTCAACGTGGGGGTGAGTGTAATCGTCGGCGACAAAGTGATCGTCGGCGTGAGCGTGATGGTGGGCGTCAGCGATGGCGTGGGCGACGGCGGAAAGTAGACATAGATCAACGGCTCACCGTAGAACGGCAGCCAGTAGGCAAACCCCGCCAGAAAAGCAGCAAGGAAAAGGAATCTCCACGCGTTGGCATTATGTCGCTTTCGCAGACTATAAAAGGACAACTTGCGAGCGGTCTGCATATTCTTGATCGCCGCCCGCACTGAGAGATATGCCCCAATGACTACGAACAAGGCAATGACGATGACACCAGCGCGAATATCCATGTCCGCGATTATACCCTGTCACGTTTTTGAGGTTTTGTGTTAAAAATTGTCCTATGACTCATGAAATCGTTCTCCTCAAATTGGGCGGATCGCTCATCACCGACAAAGATATTCCCTTCACTCCCCGGTTGGACAAATTAGCAGTTCTGGCACAGGAAATCAAGACCGCCCTGGATGCCAACCCAGAGATGCAACTCATCCTTGGGCATGGCTCTGGCTCATTCGGTCATGTTGCGGCAAAAAAGCATGGCACACGCGATGGCGTTCAGACAAAAGAACAATGGCAGGGCTTCGCCGAAGTCCGCTTTCAGGCAGCGGAGTTGAACCGCCATATGATGGAGGCGCTGCTCCATGCGGATGTGGCGGCGATCTCCTTCCCGCCTTCGTCGTCGATGATCTCGAACAATCGCAAGGTCATCCATCATAATATTTTGGCGATCCGCAAAGCACTGGAGGCACACCTTCTGCCGGTCGTATATGGCGATGTGGCTTTCGATGAAACGCTGGGCGGAACGATCCTCTCTACGGAGGATGTGTTCAAATTCCTCGTGGAGCAATTCGCGCCCAATCGCATCCTTTTGGCGGGCATCGAAGCAGGTGTGTGGGAGGATTTCCCAGCGAGGACGAGGCTTGTGAAACAGATCCAACTCGCAGATTACGAAGCGATGCGAAGTGGCATCCAAGGCTCAGCCAGCACAGATGTCACAGGCGGGATGAAAGCCAAAGTTGAGGAGATGTTGTCGCTCATCCATGAGAATCCAACCCTGACGGCGCAAATCTTTTCGGCAGAAAAAAGCGGATTTTTGTCGCGGGCCTTGCGTGGAGAGAATATGGGTACGCTTCTCAGTGCGTGACATGACAAAATGATGACGTAAATCTCTTGGCTTTTTTCCAAATTTGTCTGATAATTAGAAAAATTATATATAATCTTCAAGGAGACCCTATGGCAACTAAAGCAAAGCCCAGCAAACAGAGTGTGAAGGCCAAAGCCAAGGCTAGGAAGATCGTCGCCAAGAAAGCCGCGAAGAAAAAAGTAGTTGTTCAAAAGAAAAGGGTGCTTGCCGCCAAGTCGGTGTTTCAGCCGACCAAGATCAAACTGCTGCGCCCCGTGCCCTCGGATATCGAGATCGCGCAGGCAGGCAAACTGAAGCCCATTACACAAATCGCAAAAGAGCTTGGTATCCGCGAGACCGAACTTGAGTTGTTCGGTCCGTACAAAGCCAAGATCAAACTTGAAATTTTGGAACGCCTCAAGAGCAAGCCGAACGGCATCTATGTGGATGTAACCGCCATCACGCCCACACCGCTCGGGGAAGGCAAGACCACTACAACTGTGGGGCTTTCACAGGCGCTTGGTGCGCACCTTGGCAAGAAAGTCATCACTGCCATCCGCCAGCCTTCACAGGGACCAACCTTTGGCATCAAGGGTGGCGCTGCGGGCGGCGGATATTCGCAAGTCATCCCGATGGAAGATTTCAACCTGCATCTCACTGGCGACATCCACGCCATTACCGCCGCGCATAACCTTGTCGCTGCGGCGCTCGATGCGCGTGTGATGCACGAGAAAATGCAGGATGATGAAAAACTCTTCAACGCGCTCTGCCCGGTGGACAAAAAAGGCAATCGCAAGTTCTCCCCCACCATGCTGCGCCGCTTGAAGAAACTCGGCATTAGCAAGACCAACCCTAACGACTTAACGCCCGAAGAACGTTCGCGCTTTGCCCGCCTCGACATCGACGAGAAGACCATCACCTGGCGGCGCGTGATCGACATCAATGACCGCTTCCTGCGTGAAGTGGAAGTCGGTCGCGGCAAGGACGAAGCCGGGCACGAACACATGTCCGGTTACGATATCACCGTCGCTTCTGAAATCATGGCGGTACTAGCATTAACCACCTCGCTCGAAGATATGCGCGACCGCTTTGGAAAAATGGTCGTCGCCACCAACAAGCAAGGCGAAGCCGTCAGTGTGGAAGACCTCGGCGTGGCTGGCGCAGTGACCGTCTTGATGAAGGATGCGATCAAACCAAACCTGATGCAGACGCTGGAAGGCACTCCTGCCACAGTTCATGCCGGACCTTTTGCCAATATCGCGCATGGACAGTCCTCCATTATTGCGGACATGATCGCGCTCAAGTTGGTCGGCAAGGACGGTTTTGTCGTCACCGAATCCGGCTTCGGCGCAGACATCGGCATGGAGAAATTCTTCAACATCAAATGTCGCTACTCGGGCTTGATCCCGCAGGTGGTTGTGCTGGTTGCCACCGTCCGCGCGCTCAAGATGCACGGCGGCGGACCGAAGGTTGTGGCTGGTAAACCGCTCGCGCCTGAATACACCGATGAAAACCTCGAACTGCTTCAGGCAGGTTTGCCCAACCTTGAACGTCACATTCAAAATGCGCTCAAATTCGGCGTGAACGTTGTCGTGGCGGTCAACTCCTTTGCCACTGACACCAAAGCCGAAGTTGAAATGATCCGCGAAGCCGCGCTCAAGATGGGTGCGATGGATGCGGTCGTATCCACGCATTGGGCAGACGGCGGCAAAGGCGCGAAGGCGCTGGCTGAAGCTGTCGTCAAAGCCTCCAAAACGCCCAGCAAATTCCAGTTCCTGTATTCGCTGGAAAAATCCATCAAGGAAAAGATCGAAACCATCGCGGCCGAAATCTATCGCGCTGATGGCGTCGATTACACCCCTGAAGCCGAAGAGCAGATCGCGCGTTACACCCGCCTCGGGTTTGACAAACTGCCCATCTGCATGGCGAAGACCCACCTCTCGTTCAGCACCGATGCGACCAAGAAAGGCGCACCCACCGGCTTCCGCATCACCGTGCGTGAGATCCGCGCGAGCGTCGGCGCAGGCTTCCTGTATCCGATCCTCGGCGACATGCGCACCATGCCCGGTCTACCCACCCGCCCCGTCTTTTACGATGTGGACCTTGACCTCGAAACCGGCAAGGTGGTCGGCTTGTTCTAACGCATTTCAAAAATGTTAGTAGAGACCGCTCTATTTGGGACATATGTCCTGATGGAGCGGTTTTTATCAGTACAGATAGGCTATGGGAAAACCCCTCTGCATGTATATAATTTGAACTATGAATCTTGACTCTTTATCCTTGACAGATCAACGCGAACTGGCCAAGAGCCGGGAGATCAGCGCATCAGACCTCGCCGCAGCCTGCCGCCAGCAAATCGAGCGGTTCAACCCGACACTGAATGCGTTCATTACCGTCCTGCCGCCCAATTCGGATGAAATGCCAAACAGCGGGAGTATGCCGTTATATGGCATCCCCATCGCGGTTAAAGACTTGTACGACACCAAGGGAGTCCGCACGACGGGCGGGTCAAAATTCTTTGCAGATTATGTACCAAGCGAGGATGCCTACGTCATCCAAAAGATCAAAAAAGCGGGCGGACAGATCGTCGGCAAGACCAACACGCACGAGATCGCTCTCGGTGTGACCAATAACAACCCCCATTTTGGCGCGTGCAAAAATCCCTGGGACATTACCCGTACACCCGGAGGTTCCTCCGGTGGGAGTGCCGTGGCAGTTGCCACGGGCATGTCTCTGGCCGCGCTCGGCACGGATACAGGCGGGTCGATCCGCATTCCGGCGGCGTTGTGCGGCGTGGTGGGACTCAAGCCTACCTTTGGGCGCGTCAGTTTGCGCGGCATCCTGCCGCTCTCATGGAACCTCGATCATGCTGGACCCATCACCCGCAAAGTGGAAGATGCCGCCCTGATGCTGCAAGTAATGGGAGGGTATGATGAACTTGACCCAACCTCGGTCAAAACCCTGCCGGGAGATTATTCCAGCCATCTGAAAGACACGCTCAAAGAACGTAAGGTGGCGCTGGCGGTTGGAAAATATATCGAAGAAGTAAGTGACCCGGAAATTTTGGAAGCCGTCTACAAAGCGGCGAAGGTGTTGGAAGAACAAGGCGTTATCATCACTGAATTGAACGTCGATTTTCTGTGGGAAGCGGCGCAAGCCAATGCCTTGATGACCCAAGCCGATGCAGCCGCCTTCCATCGCGAACGATTGCAGGAACACCCCGATTGGTTTGGCGCGGATGTCCGTCAACGTCTGGAGACGGGAGCGAGATTCACCTCCAGCGAGTATGTGCTTGCGAGGCGCACCCAGACCGAGGTCAAGCGGCGATGCGAGTTATTGTTCGAAGAGTATGATGTCTTGTTACTGCCTACAGTCCCCATCCCTGCGCCGGTGCTCGAAGGCGAGAATGCCATCGAACGCGCCCGTTTGTTGACGCGTTTCACTGCGCCGTTCAATCTGACCGGTCTGCCTGCGCTCTCCGTCCCGTGTGGTTTCACGAAAGATGAATTACCCATCGGCTTGCAGATCGTCTCGCGGGCGTGGAATGAGTCAGGAGTGCTGCGCGCCGGGTTCGCCTATCAACAAGCGACCGAATGGCACAAGATGAAGCCGCAGATCGTACAAGAGGCAGGGTAATCCCTGCCTCTTTTTTATGAGCCATATTTCCGCAAAATGCGGAAGAAGATTTCTTTGTCTTCGGGGAGAATTTCAAGCAGTTCAAAGCCAACCCTGAATAAATTCGGTTGAATGTCATCGATCTTGCACCACTTGGAGCGTGCAAGAAACACGATGTACGGGACGGCTCCAAGGTCAGGGGTGAGTTCGAGGCGCATGTAGAAATCTTTTTCGAGGGGCAACGGACCGACGGTTTCCAACCGCAGTCCGATCGCGCTGACCTCCACCATGTGCCCAATGATTTCCTCTGTGTCATCGTTCAGGACACGCATATAAAACGAAACATTCTTTCGAGGAGTGGTGCGTCGTTCAGGCATGGTACCTCTGCTTTCGAATCTTCTTCAACGATTTTTTCAATTATACAATCGAAGACGTTTTTTGCTATTCGTACTTAAGTGCCATAACAGGAATCATATTCGCCGCACGCAAGGCGGGATACAAACCGGATAACATGCCAATAAACGTGGAAAATGCCAGCACAAAAATCGGTAACCATAAAGGGGTATACACTGCCACGCTGGGCGGAATCCCGCCCTGGGATGCGGCCTGCTGCGCGAGATAAACAACTGCCACCACGTTCAACATCTGCCCCAATAGCCAGCCGACCAATGCGCCTCCGAGTCCACCGATGAAGCCGATCCCTGCGGCTTCGCCGAGGAAGAGACTCAACACGTCACGGTTGGTTGCGCCGACAGCCTTCATCAAGCCGATCTCACGGGTGCGTTCCAAAATGGACATCGCCATGGTATTCGCAATACCAATGGCCGCCACGAGCAGAGCGATCGCGCCTACGCCGCCCAGAACGACCTGCAAAATGGAATAGAAGTTATTGATGCCTTGCACAAAGTCCAACATGGTGTTGGCTTGGAAGCCCATCGCAATGATCTGGTCGCGGACTTCGAGGGTTTTGTCGGCGTTTTCCACCCTCACGATGACTTCGTTATAACCGGTCTTGTTGTAATTGATGCGCGTCCCACTCGACCACTCATTCATGGACTTGACCAATTCAAGCGGCAGGTACATGGAGAAATCCGCTTCAGAGCCAGACTCAGCGAGGATGCCCGCCACCCGCAAACTGTAATTCTTGCGGATCTCATTGCCCTGATCGTCATATTTCAAAAGCGTCATCTGAATTTGCTGATCGTACAAATCCGGCGGCGGAGGGATCTCCTGTCCGGGGCGAAGATTCGGGTCCATGAAGTTTTGCGCGACCATATACCCAATGACAACTGTGGAGCGCGTCAGTGCCGTTGTCCCTTGTTGGGCTTCATAGCCAAAGTCGGCGAGGTCATTTGTGCCAACGCCATAGACGCCGCTATATCCCTGCAATTTTCGATACGTGATAAACGTCATCGCGTACATATAATCGCGCGGAATGGCAGCCGTCACACCGGGGATCGAACGCAGTTCCTGCACAGCATCATTGGTGAGCAGTTTGATATCCTGATCGACCTCTCCGCCTCCCCCACCTCCGCCCCCACCCATGCCAGGACCAGCGATGAACATTTCACCGCCATACGCCGGCATGACGTAAATCTGGCTCAAGTCGCCAATGCCATACAGCTGTTCATTGGCATTCATCTGCAAGCCGATGGCGAGCGAGACCAAAATCACCACAGCGCCTGTCCCGATCACCACGCCAATAGCCGTCAGCCCGACGCGTGCTTTACGTCGGTTGAGGTTATTGATGACGAGACGAATCAGATCGGAAAATTTCATGGTTAGGCTTTATCCACCACCACCGCCGCCGCCCCCTGGGAGCGGCATGAACTCTCCCTCCACAGGGGGAATCATCTCGGGAGAAGCAGCCGGCGGAGCGCTATCCAAACCTAAAAGTCCAAGAACGAAGCGCCAGGCTTTTTGCAGGAACGTCTCTTCGGCAACCGGCATGAAGCCTGGGTCCATTGGCATATTCGGGTCGGGAGTCGGCTCAAAAAAGCCTTCTTCGACGTTCACATCCAATGTCTTTTCGATGGTACGTTCCTGATTGAAGTCATCGGTATATTCGATGACAAACGTCAACTTGACGGGACCGGGCGTTTCGGGGAAGAGCATCGCATCCAACGTAAAATATCCACCCGCATCCAACGAACCGATGAGCGACGTACCATTTTCGACCATGCCGCTATCCGCTGTGACGGTGATGTTGCCCAGCACCGCCGTGCGCTTGCCGAGATTGACGATTTGAATGGGCAAGGAACCGGGCTGCCCTGCAAAGAACATATCCAATGGGCGATAAAAACTAATGTCCAAATTGGGCAGGCTGTACACCAAAAGCGTGATGACCTGTTCATCGTTGACCACTTCGCCCTTGGCGTTCAAATACGAGAACGTGACCTTCATCGGGTATGCGCCGGGGTTGGTTGAAACATTGACGATCAATTCCTGTGAAGCCTGCACCACGCCACCCGCGCCCATATCTCCCAGCGACTGAACGTTGGAGGTTCCCACTGGCGCAAAATTGGTGAACTCGCCTCCGCCACCAGAGACGCCACCGGGTTGGGGTGTGCCGCTGCTGCCGCCCGAGCCACCACCGCCCACGATCATAGTCACACGTTGAGCTTTTTCGTTGCCCACATTTTGAACGGTCATCACCAAATTAAATTGAGAACCGGGTTGAAGCGGATCGACCGATGTCCCATACGATGTGATGATCAACTGTCCGCTTCGGACTCCGGTGGGAGTGGCAGTGTAGTAGACGCCAGATCCTCCTCCGCCTGCGACTGGCACAGTGAATGTGAACTTATCTGAATAAGCTGTACCTTTGTCATCGTAATACGTCAGAGTCACATCGATGGTGACAACGGATTTCCCAGACAGTGACCCGTTCGAGATGAAACGTTGATCCACGGAAACGCCGCCGCCCGACCCGACATTTCCCAACACGGCCACGCCGCCAGTATCCAGCGGAAGCAAATCCGCTGAAGTGAAGGTTGCCTGTGTGTTGTACGCCATCATATTGCCGGCATTCTCAAAGTTGACTGAGAACTTGAAGCGTTCCTCTGAAGTGATCTTATCCTTGTTTGCACCAGAGAAGGTCACACGCATCTGCGGACGAGTGAAGGAGAATGTTGGTGTAGAAGTCGGGGCTAGTGTTGGAGGAGGAGAAACAGTAGCAGTGGGAGTAACTACAATCAAAGTATCCGTGCCACTGACCACCACACCAGACATAGTTACTGTAACCGTATAAGACCCAGGAGCAAACCCGGCAGGGAGGGTAAAACGCAAAGTCTTATCATTTAGAAATATCGTTGTAACCGAGGCACTCCCATTCAAAAGCACTGCTGCGGTTGCATCAAAATCCACACCTGTCACGGTAATTGTGTTTTCCACATCATTTACAACTGTGTCAGGATTAATAGAAAGCAAATCGGCAGCTAAAACAGATGACGGTGTCATCGTCAAAAATAATGCCATGATCAAACCAGCAATAATCATTTTTCTTACGAACAACATTTATCCTCCAACATTTCCTAGAAGCGGCTCCAAGGTTGCAGATTGGTATTCCGCTTCTGAGACAACTTTTCCATCCAGCAAAAAGATTTTATTCGTGGCGAACCTCGTCATGCGCGGATCGTGCGTCACGACCAGCACTGTCCGCCCGGATTTGTGCAAGTCTGAGAGCATTTGCATGACGGTCACGCCGCTTTGCGAGTCAAGGTTGCCGGTCGGTTCGTCAGCGAAGATAAGCATTGGGTCGTTGACCAATGCCCGCGCCACTGCGACGCGCTGTTGCTGTCCGCCAGAAAGCTCGGATGGTTTGTGATGACTGCGATCTGCCAGTCCGACTTGCCCCAGCAGGGTCTTGGATTTTTCATTTCGCTGTGAAGGTGGAACCCCAGCGAATTGCATTGGGAAAGCGACATTCTCCAACGCAGACATGCTCGCCACCAAATTGAACGACTGGAAGATGAAGCCCATCGTCTTGCGGCGGAAGAGCGCCAGCGCATTCTCGTCCATTTGGTCGAGCCGCTCCCCATTGACCGTGATCTCACCGGCAGTGGGACGATCCAACCCGCCGAGCAGATACAGCAAACTACTTTTGCCCGAGCCGGAAGGTCCCATTACGACCGTGAAGGTATGCGCGGCAATTTCCAAATCCACGCCATCCAGCGCGCGCACGAGTGTGCCGCCCATCTCGTAATGTCGCTTCAAGCCGGAAACTTGAATGAGAGGAGAAGTCATAACCTAAAAGAAGGGACGCTGAACGGCAAGTCCGCTGGCGCCGGAAAGCGCCGCCCCCAACCCTGACTGTAGCAAAAGCAACAGCAGGGAAACAATGACCACATTGGCAATCGCTTTGGGGCGCGGAAGACTATCTGTGAGACCAAAGCCAATGACCAGCAAGAGGATGGTCCAAATAAAAAAGAGGTCTACGCGTGAAAGGAATTGTGCCACGAAAGCAGAGTTTTCCACGAAGCCGGAGAGTCCCGGGCTTTGGATGGAATGACCCGCTATCAGCATGAAGATGATGCGTAACGCATCCCGCACGAGGAAGGGCAGGCTTGCCCATCCAGTGATGGTCAGCGCACTTTGCATCGATCCACGCCCGCCGAAGACGGTTGAACCGAGGTGCAGCAGTCCGCCGAGGATGAGCCAGCCGAGCCACAAGCCCAGCAAAGCGCCCACCAGCGGGATGACATACGTGAAGACTGGTCCCTGCATGGATTGCTGCGCCTGCATGTAGTTGTTCTGCATGTCGGGCGTCCACCATTGCCAATCACGGGGAAACTGCATCTCCCCCATCATTGCGGCGCGCGCCGTAAGATACCCGCTGACAATGACACTCAACGTAGCGGAAATGGTCAAGGCCAGCATTGGCGTCTGCCAGGTGGCGCGTCCTTCTTCAGCGATGAGAGCAAGGGTGCGCTGGGGTTGGAGCAACACCTCAGGGATGCGGGAGAATTGAAATCGTTTCGGTTGTGTAATTTCGTTTGTTTGCGTCATAATTTCCCTGTTTTGTCTGGCAAAAATTCTAACACGCAAGGCAATTTCACGCTTAGTACTATTTAACGAAAAAGCGGCTGGATTTGTTCCAGCCGCCCTGTTTTAAATTCCGTCGAACAGATCGCTCTGCCGTCTGTGACTGCCATTCACCGGCGGATAAGCGCGCATAAAATCTTCCTTCTCGCCAAAGACCTTGGTGACGAATCCCATCAGTCCGCGCCGCATTTGGATGCCACCTTGAGAGGCATGTTGTTCGCTGGCCTTGCGCTTCTCCTCCGACACCGCGCGGACGTTCAAACGGACGTGCACGGGGAAGTCCACTTCGGCAAGTTCTTTCAGGTTGATGTCGCCATTGCGTCCCCATTTGGTTGGGTCTTTGCCAATGAGCGGCATGAGGCGGGTCATGACGCGCAGGAACCAACGCGGGAAGATTTGATAGTACAACGCACTGGGCTTGAACGGCGCACCCGCATCCGGGTGGAAGGAAGCGTCGCCTGCTTTTTCAAAGGCGAGTACGGTGGCCTTGTGGATGTGGATGTGGTCGGGGTGTTTGTATCCGCCAATGGGGTCAAAGGTGATGACAATATCCGGCTTGATCTCGCGGATATGCTTTACGACTTTTCCGGCGACCACGTCCACGGGATGGTTGATCTGCGCGTCGGGATGCTTATTGGCTTCCATGCCGGGCATGCCGGAATCGCGATAGCCGAGGAAATGAACTTCCTTCAAACCGAGTTCCTTCGCGGCGCGCATCAGTTCATTGGTGCGCATCTCGGCTGTGTCTTTGAAGCCGTTCAAAAATTCAGGGTCAACTGTGCCCGCCTCGCCACGCGTCGCGCAGACGTAATACGTCTCGTAGCCGCGCTTCGCATACAACGCCAAGGTCCCGCCCAAGCCGAACGACTCGTCATCAGGATGTGCCAAAACTGCTAAGATTTTTTTGCTCATGGATGTTCCTTTGAGGGTATAGATGCAAATTCAAGGGATAAGTTTACCTCATGAGGAGGTCGTTACGCCCCTCGCAACGACATCGGAGAGAATAGATAGAGGGTGGGCGAAGGATGGACGAAGGACGGATAGAGGGTGGATAGAGGGTGGATAGAGGATGGATATAGGGAGATTAGGAGGTTGCCACGCTGCACTCGCAACGACAGGGGGAGGAGGGATGCTCACCCGCTTGCCTATGCGACATAAAAATCGTATAATGGCTGTCAGATAAAAGGATTTATACAGCCTGTAGGCTGTATAACACCCCAAATTGGGGGATTATACAGATGGCTGTCTAAACCATAGTTAGGCGCTTGCTTCGTAAAGGAAAGTTATGAATAGGTCAGAATTTTGGAAATTAATTGATAAAACCCGAGTGGCAAGCGACAATAACGCTCGGAAGCAGGCAGAGCTTTTGATTGCCGAGTTGTCAAAGTTGTCCGAGCAAGAAATCCTAGATTATCAAGAAATACTTGATGATTTACAGGACAAAGCCTACCTCGCCGATTTGTGGGTGCTTGGTTCCATATTGGACGGTTTGGGTTTTAGTGATGACGCATTTACGGATTTTCGGGCGTGGCTGATCGGTCAGGGAAAAGGTGTGTATGAAAACGCTCTCACTAATCCCGAAAGTCTCATAGATTACGTGGAACCTGGGCAAAACATAGTAGCGGAAGTTCTTTTATATGTTGCAGCTGAAGCTTATGAAGTGAAGACAGGAAAGAGTGCAGAAACAATGCCAAGCACAAGGCAGTTCAAGCCTAGACCTGAATTAGTAGGAACACTCCCGGAAGACGAAGAATCGATGCTGAAGCGCTTTCCAAAAGCAAAGGAAAAATTTTGGGATTGGTGGCAAAATAATAAGGACAAGCTATTTCTAACATAAAAAGCGCCTAACAATGCGTGCACCCGACGGGTGGGAGTCGCCGCGTTTTCAAGCTCTTTGCGTGGCTGAAGGCTGGTTCCGGCAAAATGGCGTGATCTCGTCCCGCCCACCCGCGGGTATCCCACTCGCTCCGCTCGGGGACGATGGCGCACACCGTTGGGCAGATAAATACATTCGATTGAAATAAGGTTTTAGTATATGAATCAGACCATCTTCTTCAAACCCATTGTTTGGCGTCTGGCAATTTGGACTTTCACTATATATTATTTATTATCAGTTGCTCTAAAATTTGTTTATGAAAAGGTCATTAATCATTATCCTGGCAATTCTTTCTTGAGCCCAGCCTTAGCGCTCGGTTTTATGGTTGGCACAATCCTCGCTCGTAAATTGCTGGTTATCGAAATTTCTGAAGGCAAAGTAAGTGGACCAAGTGGAGAGTTTTTCAAAGGAAGGACAACTTTTCAAATAAAAGAATTAGATAGGGCAAGCGTCAATAAACAATCTTTGTATGAAAAAATCTCAGGATTTCATTCGGTGCGTTCGGTTAATGGAGAGAAGATTATTTTCACGAGCTTTATTTACGGAAAGTCTAAATTAGACGAGTTTCACAAAACACTGATACAAGAATGAACGATGAACAACTTCCGACATCAATGCAGGCAAAACAATTCCTTCCAACATAAGCAAGCGTCCTTGCAAGTCATCTGCCCAACAAAGCGTCCCGATAGTGCTGGGATGATATGCACCCCGTCTCCGCTTCGCTACGCGGGACGAACTGCCTGACCCTCGGACGAACGCCGAGGACAGGCGCCGGGGACCTCTCCAATTGCATTTAGTATGAAAGATCGGGGGGGGCTCGTGCTCTTCCTGCAAATCGGCTTTTTCGACAGTCTCGTTGGGCGGTTGTCTCAAACGACATGTTTCAAGTTAATTATGAATAACTTCACTACAATTTTTCTTTTCACCGATATTGGCAAATTTCAAAACCTCATAATTTTTTGGGGAACTATCTTATACGTCATTATTTTCGGTTTCTTATGGATAAAATTTGTGATAAATATCAAGGCAAGCAAAAACAAATTTAGCGACTCCACAATAAAGTATATTATCCAGTCAGTTTTTGGATTAATTTTCGCCATGATAGTTCTACCAATGTTTGTGTCTCTTGCCTTTGGCACATATTACTATATTGTGTTTCATGATGAATATCTTGAAACGCAAGCCAAGTACAATACGCAACAATATCTAGTCACAGAAGGCATTGTACATGTATTACATGCACAGAACCCTCTTGGACATGACCAAGGAGATATTATCAAGGTTGGCGATGTAGAATTTGAGATTAATGCCTATGTTGGTGGCTGGAATTACAACAAAACAATTTCTCACGGTGGAGCATTAACTGAAGGCACTTATGCCAGAATTTTTTATATTGAAAATCCAGTCGGTAATGTTTTTAAATATCTTATCCTTCGAATAGATATTAGAGAGTAGATGAAGAATGATGTTTCGGTTTAATTTCAAAAACCGCCCACCGATTAACAGCAGTGTCAAGGGATGAGGCACAAATAAATCAAAACGAGA
>JAHDWC010000109.1 GCA_023382575.1 Anaerolineales bacterium | reverse complement strand
GTCCCAATAACCCTGATTACCGTCCTCATTACATTTTAGATTTAACGGATAGTAAAAGATATGAATTATTGAACTTATCTCGGCTTCCAACTAAAGACGGCAAGTTTGACACTAAATATTATGAATATTTTCAATCTGCAGATAAAGTCTTTATCCATCACAGAAAAAACGTTGTTATCGCTTTATCTTCTAGTCTTAGTGAAGATACAAACGTTATCTTTTTTCAATCATCACTAGGCACCCGTAGCGAGGGTTACAAAAATGGAGAATTACTTGAGCAGTTATTGAAAGACTTGAGTGTGAACTATGAAATTATTGATTTTTCGCTCTATGATACTTATATTCCTTCACCTACAAACAAGTATATCGCTCGCTTTGATGGCATATATGATGGCATATATATTGTCGAAACAAACCAGCAAGTTATGGATGGCATATTTAATTATTTCAAGAGTTGGTACTATGATGATAGCGCAGTGATTGTACAAGGCGGCGGAGATTACCTATTCACCTTCCCCGGCATTAGTACTGTGTATTACATACCCAGTCCTGTTTTGAAGCTGAACCTGCCTTCAGAAACACCAACGGGTACACCCGCCCCGTAGTTGATGATCGGCAAACAGACAAATGGAGTGGAAATATGTTCCGCAAACCGCCAAAGGAAGCATGGAGTTGAAAGGGAGATAACGAAAAATGAAGAGACTCAAACAGAACAAACCACTTCGTTACGCGCTGGGTGCGCTTCTTATGGTATTTCTTTGTTGCTACCTGCCTCAGGAAATATTATTCCTAAAATTATGTCTGGAGCAAGATCGCGAAATCCCTCCTCACACAGAGGTGCTTATCTCCGCTTGCAAAAAACCCGGAGTCTGGGGCGTGCCGGGTGGGGAATACCTATTTGTCCGCGAAGGGCGCACTAAGATGTATATGCTGGACTTGCGTACAGGGTTGAGAAAAAAAGTCCCGAATGACCCAGAATTGCTGGAGAGGGGAGTTTTTCTAAGCCCTGAACTGATCTGGCTGATGGGGAGCGGAACGCCCCCTGAATCTACACTTTATCGTCCAAACTATATTTTAGATCTGACCACTGGAAAGAGATTCGAACTGCTTGATTTAGGGCAATTGCCTCGTCTGGAAAACCGTAAGTTTGACCCAAAAAACTTTTCCTATATCGAATCTGCAGATATGATATTTATCCATCATTACTACGGTGCATTGATTGCGCTTCCTTCGGATTTCAGAGAGAGTCCGGGAAACGCTGTAATCCTTTACGAGTACCCCCTTTCTGCTGACAATAGCTTGCCGCGGGGTACGTTAGTTGAACAAGTGGCAAATGACTTGGGATTGGATTATGAGGTGGTGGACTTCTCGGTTTCCAACGCTGAGGTGCCTTCACCAACAAAGAAATATGTTGTGCGTACTCATGGCGTTTATCTGACAGGAACAAATCAACTAGTTCGAAGTGCGGGTATGAATCACTATTTCAGGGGCTGGTATTACGACGATAGTGCAGTGATTGTACATGGCGCTGGAGATTACCTGTTCACCTTTCCCGGCATTAGTACTGTGTATTACATACCCAGTCCTGTTTTGAAGCTGAACCTGCCTACAGAAACACCAACGGATACACCCGCCCCATAACCTGCAACTTTATTTTCCCAACCCGTAACCAACCCCTCACACATCTTGACAGTCAGAACATCTGTGCTATACTCTCGCAATACATAACCTCATTGACCTTTGGTTGTTTCGTATCCTCTATGGTTATGCAACTCATGAATGGAGATTAGACCATGGCTAGAAAACGTTCCGCCCCCGTGGAAACCCCCACCCAACAAGTAGACAGCGCCAAACAAGCCGTCCTCGACAAGGCTGTTGGCGATATTTTGAAACGTTACGGCGACGGTTCCATCATGCGCCTCGGCGAAGCCCACGGCATGGTAACCGAAGTCATCCCCTCTGGCTCCCTTTCGCTTGATATTGCTCTCGGCGTGGGCGGCATCCCGCGCGGACGCATCACCGAGATCTACGGACCTGAGTCATCCGGTAAGACCACGCTGTGTTTGCATGTGGTCGCCGAAGCTCAAAAAGCGGGTGGCATGGCAGCCTATGTAGACATGGAACATGCGCTCGACCCAGTCTATGCGGCCCGCCTCGGCGTGGACATTGACAACCTGCTCGTCTCCCAGCCCGATACCGGCGAACAGGCGCTCGAGATCACCGAAACCCTCGTCCGTTCTGGCGCAGTGGATGTCGTCGTCGTCGACTCCGTTGCTGCCCTCGTACCTCGCAATGAGATCGAAGGCGATATGGGCGACGCCAGCATGGGTATGCAGGCGCGTCTCATGTCTCAGGCGCTTCGCAAGTTGAGCGGCGCCATCAACCAGACCAAGACCTCCGTCATTTTCACCAACCAACTCCGCCAGAAGATCGGCGTCATGTTCGGCAACCCCGAAACCACCACTGGCGGTCAGGCGCTCAAGTTCTATGCCTCGCTCCGCCTCGACGTGCGCCGCATTCAGTCCATCAAATTGGGCGAAGAAGTCATCGGCAATCGCACACGCGTCAAGATCGTCAAGAACAAAGTCGCGGCTCCGTTCCGCACCGCCGAATTTGACATCATGTTCAACGAAGGTATCTCCAAGAGTGGCGACGTGCTCGATCTGGCGACCAAGTTCGAGGTCGTTCAGAAGCGCGGCGCGTTCTTCTCCTACGGCGATATCCGCATCGGTCAGGGACGCGAAAACGCCAAGGATTACCTGCGCAATAATCCAGACCTGATGGGCGAGATCGAAGGTGTCATTCGCCAAAAATCCATGACCGGCGAGATCGCCCTTCCGCTCGACATGAGCGATGGCGGCGAAGATGCCGGTGGCGGGAACGAAGAAGAAGCGTAAAATACAGTGGACACGGAGACGTGTCCACTTTTCTTATGAAGATACCGCGCCTCTTTCTCCGTCCCAAGCTGACCCTGCTCTTGTTGCTTTTCCTCGCCTCGGCCTGCTCGCCCCAATCCACGCCGACGCCTTTCCGCCCGCCGACAGCGATTCCGCCCACGCAACTCCTGCCGACCACCACGCCCGTGCCAGCTTTGTTCACTCCGACCTTTACGCCAACTCCCACGCTCACTTTCACCCCGACAGTATTTATCTGTACCAACGTGCTTTCCTTCCTTGATGACGTCACTGTGGAGGATGGTACGACTTTTGCTCCTGGCGCTTCCATTGACAAACAATGGCTCGTCCAAAACGATGGGACGTGTGACTGGGACGCAACCTACAAGCTCAAGTGGGTGGGCGGAATCCCATTTGGTGTGAGCGAGGAACAGCCGCTATATCCTGCCAGGGCGGGTACGCAAGCTACGCTGCGGATCGTCTTCACCGCGCCGACAGAACCGGGAACATATCAATCCACCTGGCAGGCAGTGGACCCGGACGGAAATTTCTTCGGCGATACGGTTTTTATGGAGATCGTGGTTCAATGAGTAATCGGGATTTTTATGGTTAAGAAAAAATATCAAGGTTATTGTCGAATTTGCGGCGAATTTGGTGATTTATCATTTGAACATGTCCCACCAAGATCTGCTTTTAATAATCGTCCAGTGCGATATATAAACTTTGGTTCTGAATTAGTTCTGGGCCCAGAAGAGCAAGTAAAAGGACCAATTCAAAGAAAGGGCATGGGTGGGTATACCCTTTGTGTCCGTTGCAATAATATTACTGGACATTGGTATGGAAGCCAATTTGTAGATTGGTGTTATCAAGCGATGAATATTTTAATAAGAGCGGAAGGAAAACCATCCTTAATTTATCTTACCCGGCTTTATCCATTACCTGTAATCAAGCAGATTGTTGCTATGTTTTTTTCAATAAATAGTTTGGATTTTAGGAAGGCGAATCCTGACCTTGTAGATTTTGTATTAAATAAAGATAAGTTATATCTTTCACCAAAATATAGGATTTTTGTTTACTATAATATTGAAGGTAATTTTAGAACAACTGGAGTAACTGCCGCTATGAATATAGTAAAGGGGAAGAAAATATCTTTGTTGACTGAACTGAGCTACCCTCCCTTTGGGTATATTATGACTTTCGACTCTGAACCGTCAGATAATCGTGTATTTGAAATTACACATTTTGCAAGATACTCATATGGTACTTGGACGCCAATGGAACTAAAGTTACCAATACTGCCTACGTATTTAGGTATACCCGGAGATTACCGGACAAAGGAGGAGATTGTTGAGGAAACAAAAAGGAATATTGAAAATGCTGACAAACGTAAAAATTGATAATGGAAACAGCTTATGCCTACCCAAACAGACTTTTCCGTAATATTTGAAAACCTCAAATCTATTCTTAAACCTTATGCCAAAAAGCTGGCTATAAAAACGGATGCGTTAGGACATTACTATCTCGATGCCGCCTACAGCGAAAAATGGAAGAAGGAACTTTTCTTTGCGGCAGCGCAGGTCAAAAAGAATTATGTCTCGTTCTATCTCATGCCGGTTTATATGTACCCAGATTTGTTGAAGAATATCTCACCCGAACTCAGGAAACATATGCAGGGAAAATCCTGTTTCAATTTCAAGAAGATCGAAAAACCCCTGTTCGAGGAGTTAAGTCAACTCACGAAGCAGGGGTTTGAACGGATGATGAAGGAAGAATATTCTTAATTCACGTTCATAAACCCAAACAACTTGAACATGCCGCGCATGAATTTATGTCCGCCATCGGGGTTGAGATATTGATTCGGGCATGAGCCGGGGATAACGGCGATGCCATTGGCTTTGCACATCTCCACCGCGTTTTGTGAGACGCTGGTCATGCTGGCGGCCAGACCGGGCTTGGTGCCCATCATGCAGTGCATCCAAACATGCTTGATGCCCAAGTCCACGCATTGCTGGACGATCTGGTCGGTCACTTTGGGGCTGGTGAGGATGAAGACCGCATCCACTTTCTCGGGGATCGATTTCAGGTCTGAGTAACAGGCGTCGCCTTGGAAAGAAGCGATCCGCGGGTTGACGGCGAAGACTTGATAGCCGCTATCCTTGAACCGTTGGTACGCCATGTTACAGCCTGTGTCGCGCTTATCCGAAACGCCCACCACGGCAATCTTTTTCTGTGACAGGAAATCCTGAACCATCGCATCGAGCTTTGACATTTGCATTCTCCTTTTTATCTACATTCCTTACGTATGCGCGGACGTGGGGTTGCGTCCGCGCATTTGGCTATGACCGTCAATGTTCACCAAGAAAAATTATAAGGAGAATTATCCTGCCTTCAAGATGACGAATATCACGGATGTATCGACTCTTTGCGCCTATTCATGCCGCAGCAGGCATTGACCTGTGAACGATTCTTCAACCTTCACTACATCTTCGGGCGTGCCTTCGGCCAGCAATTGACCGCCAGCAGCGCCTCCCTCTGGACCGAGATCGATCACCCAATCCGCGGCTTTGACTAGGTCGAGATTGTGCTCCACGACGATGACACTGTTGCCCGCATCCACCAGACGTTGGAGGAGCACCAGCAAACGCACCGTGTCGGCGGGATGCAAACCAGTGGAAGGCTCATCGAGCAGATAGAGCGTGCGTCCCGTCGAGCGGCGTCCCAACTCTTTGGCGAGTTTGACGCGCTGCGCTTCGCCACCGGAGAGAGTTGTGGCGGGTTGACCAAGTTGCAGGTAGCCCAATCCCACATCTGACATGACCTTCAAGCGGGAATAAGCGGCGGGGACATCTTCGAACAAAGCCAGCGCTTCTTCGACGGTCATATTGAGCACTTGCGAAATGTCATAGCCGCGATATTTGATCGCCAAAGTCTCGCGCTTGAAGCGCCTTCCGCGGCAAGCCGGACAGCGAACTTCAACATCAGGCAGAAAGTGCATCTTCACTGTGAGAGTCCCTGCACCTTCACAGCGTTCGCAACGTCCACCGGGTACGTTGAACGAGAAGTGACGTGCGGTGATCTTGTTCTGCTTGGCTTCAGGTTGCGCCGCAAACGCCTCGCGGATCGGTGTGAACGTGTCGGAGTAGGTGGCGGCATTCGAGCGTGGGATGCGTCCAATGTGCGCCTGATCGATGGTGATGATCTTGTCGATGTGCTCCCAGCCCGTGATGGAGTCATGTTCGCCGGGGATTTCGTTCGCGCCGTTCAGGCGTTGACGCGCCGCCAGATCGAGGATGTCGAAGATCAGCGATGACTTCCCTGAGCCAGAGACGCCCGTGACCGCCACCAATAATCCGAGCGGGATGCGCACGTTGATGTTATGCAGGTTGAATTGGCGCGCGCCAATGATGGTCAGTGCCTTATGATTTGGCTTGCGGCGATGTTCGGGAATTGGAACGGTCATTGTGCCAGCGATGAACGCGCCGGTCAGTGACTCTTTTTGCAGCGACACTTCGTCTGGCGTGCCAGCCGCCATGATCTGTCCGCCATGTTTGCCGGCGCCGGGTCCCACATCGATGAGATAGTCGGCGGCTTTGATCAATTCGAGATCGTGCTCCACCACGAGGACGGTATTTCCCAGGTCACGCAGGCGGCGCATGACGTTGATGAGGCGCTGTGTATCGCGCGAGTGCAGACCAATGGTCGGTTCATCGAGGATGTACAACACCCCGGTCAGACCGGATCCGAGCAGGGCAGCCAGCCTCAGGCGTTGAGCTTCGCCCGCAGAAAGTGACGGCGAGGAGCGCTCGAGAGTCAAATAGCCGACGCCCACTTCGAGCAGACGCCCGATGCGTTCCTTCAGATCATCCAAGATCGGATGTGCGATGCGCATCTCTTCATCCGTGAAATGAGGCGGAAGACTCTTCAGCCACGCATCCAATTCATTCAGGGGGAATTGGGAAATCGTGATGATGGTATCGCCCGCCACAGTGACAGCGCGACTTTCCGGTTTCAGGCGCGTACCTTCACAGTCCATGCACGGCTGGGTGGTGAAGAGATGTTCAAGTTTCTCAAGATAGGAAGCGTTGTTGGCATGCTCGTTGTAACGGCGCTGCAAATTTGTGACCACACCTTCAAAGCGTCCCTGTGCATTGGTGGCTGGCGGTTTGACGTTTGGAAAATGTTTACGAAATTGCGGACTGTCCGTGCCATACAGAAAGAGGTCGCGCTGAATGGATGTATATTCCTTGATCGGCTTGGACGTATCGAACTCAAAGCCGAAATACTTCCCGGCATTCTTCAATATCTGACTGTAATGCGTGCCGTGGAATTCGATCCAGCCATCCACGGGCAGTTCTGGGACACTTTTGTTTTCGTCCACGAGGCGGCTGATGATAGGTTGTCGCAACACCCCCAGACCGGTACAGGTTGGGCAGGCTCCGGCGGGTTTGTTGAACGAGAAATTTGCCATCCCCATTTCTGGCACGGCCGCGCCGCAATGTGGACATGGATAGGTCCCTTCGGGGCTTTCGTCGCTTTCCTCCTGCCAGGTATCATCAGTTGATTCGTACGTCGGCGGCGGGACGTCTTTTCCGCACTGAGGGCAGGGACGATGACCGAGCCGCGCGTACAAGACTCGCAAATAGGTGAAGACTTCGGTCACGGTGCCGACTGTGGAGCGCGGGCTGTGATTTGTCAAATGTTGATCCACGCTGATGGATGGAGACAGCCCGATGATGGAGTCCACGGGTGGTTTGGCGAGTCCATCTGTGACGATGCCAAGCGACTCAAATAATTGACGCAAACTCTCCTTGTGGATGATATCGAAGGCGAGCGTGGACTTTCCCGAGCCGGAAAGCCCGGTGATGACGACAAGTTGGTTCTTGGGAATATCAAGGTTTACATTTTTGAGGTTGTGCAGGCGCGCATTTCGAATCGAGATCGTGGAAGTCATAGAGTCTCCGGGGTTGGGTTGTATCGTACTGTAGGGAAGGGAAAACGGTCCCTGCCAATTGGCGAGTTTTATTTAGCCAGGCGGACAGGTCTTGGGCGTGTACACATTTTCATTTTACAACCCTGGTGTGCAAAGGGAGGGTTTAAGAACTGGCTATCCCCCAGATAAAGCTGTCAGATCACGATGCGCTTAAAATTGAGATTGGAGGCGCTCCAGCTCGATTCGTTGAGACTCTTCGAACAGTCTGTTAATCACCCGTCCCTGCTGGCAGTGGATCGATAGGGTCAAACGGTTATTGTCCGCTTCGGATACGGTCAAAGTTTCAATGCAGTTGAGAGGGATGTACTGCCAGACGCCGCCATATTGCGATAGCTTCGAGTCTTTGTTGCGGTCCGCATCTTGAAGCAGGATCAATTCATGGTCGGTCAAAATGGTGAGGTGGGCGAGGGATAGCGTTTTGTAAAAGGTTTTGCCAAAGAGAGTTAACCAAGGCTGACGGATCTCGGGCTGAAGGAGAAATTGTGCCACTGTCTCGCCGGGAAGAAGACTATCCCTGCCGAAGTTCATAAATTTAAAGTTGACCTTGGCAAGAACATTGAACTTGTTCTTTTCCAATGCGAATTGTGCTTTGCCTGTGTCGTCGAGAGCGGGACGCAACTTTCTCTGAATGGATGCAAAATACCGCAGGCTGGTCGTATTGACTTCGATCTTCGAAGCGGAGGCTTCGCCTTTGCTTGTTTTTCCATATACGGTCAGCCATGAATCCAGAAGTACGATGCCCACCTCTGAGCCGCAGACATCGTGATAGGGATAACACGTCACCTCGATTTGATGCCCGATTTTCTCGAAGATGTGAAGCGCCTCTTTCGTATCACAGATCAGTTTCTCTGTTGTCCTGCGAGGGAATCTTTCAAGGGCGGGCGTCCAGATCACATGGGGAAAGTCACGCTCGCGGCCAAAAGATTGGTCGAAGTGACTTTTGTAGATCGCGGGAATCTCATCGTATGACTCGATCAACCTGGACCATGCCGCCATGGTCTGCTTGGCGGCGGTTAAGACCTGCTCTTGACTCTGTGAATGTTGTGACATGAAATTTATTGTACTCCCGATGATTGGGCTGCAAGTATCTGCCGCACATACTCGATCACTTGGTCTGCCATTTTCTTTTGTTCATTTAATGTAGTCAGCCAACGATCAGCGACTGTGAAGATGTCTTCGTCTGGGCGCGGCGTGTCGAGGATTTGTTTCAGGTTGCGCGTGTTGCCAGCATCCAACTCAAGGAACATGCGCAGGATCGCCATGTGGCTATAGCCTGCCTTGCTCAACATGCGGATGATGCGCAGCCGCTCGATTTCCTTTTTTCCGAACAGGCGATAATTGTTATAGGAATTGCGTGGAATGGTGATCAATCCATTGCGCTCGGCATTGCGGATGACATCCAAACTAACGCCCAATATCCTTGCGACCTCTCCAATGGCAAGCGGCTCATCATCTGTGGACTCGGTCATGGTCTGGGCCCAATGTTCGAGGATATCCGCCGCGGACTCCGCCTGAGCCAATTCCGCTTTTATCGCCTCTTGATGGATGTGAGCTTTTTCCAACGCGTCGAGCCAATCACCCCTGACAGCAGATTGGATGATCTCGTTGCCCAAGGCGCGGAATCCTCTGCCGGGGTAAGGCGCCGCGTAGATCATTCGCGCCAGACGCAGACAATCCAGATGGCGCTGAGTGAAGATTCGGTATCCGTTGGGCATCCGCTCGACAGGTGGCATCAGCCCCCAATCCAGATAGCGGCGGACGGTGTTGGGATGAATTCCGACCGCGTGAGCTAAGTCTGAAGTTCGGAAATATTTTTGTTCCATTTATATTGCCAGCCCCTTGAATTGACTCATATACAAGTGATGGAAGAAGCCCTTCGCTTTCAATAATTGTTGATGGGTACCCTGCTCGACGATCTCGCCATCGCGGATGACGATGACCTTGTCTGCATCGCGGATGGTGGACAGGCGGTGGGCAATGACAAAACTGGTGCGTCCCTGCATGAGGCGCAGCAGGGCTTTTTGGATGCGCGCTTCGGTGCGCGTGTCCACGCTGGAGGTGGCTTCGTCGAGGATGAGGATGCTCGGGTCGGCGAGGATGGCGCGGGCGATGGAGAGCAATTGACGCTGCCCCTGGCTGAGGTTGGAGGCGCGCTCTGAGAGTTTGGTCTGGTAGCCCTGCGGCATTTGCTGGATGAAATGATCGGCGTCCGCAAGTTTGGCGGCTTCGATGCATTCCTCGTCGCTGGCGTCGAGCCGCCCGTAGCGGATGTTTTCCATAACGGTATCGGCGAAGAGGAAGGTATCTTGCAAGACGATGCCGAGTTTCTGGCGCAGGTCATCTTTGGAAATGTCGCGGATGTCTTTTCCATCAATGCTGATGCTGCCAGAGTTGACCTCGTAGAAGCGGGTCAGCAGATTGATGATGGTGGTCTTGCCCGCGCCCGTGGGACCGACCAGTGCAATGGTCTGCCCGGCTTTGGCTTCGAGGGTCATATTCTTGATAATGAGTTGCTCGGGGTGGTAGCCGAAAGAGACGTCAGCGAAGTGAACATTTCCTTTAACAGGAACAGGCAAGGGGGAGTCTGAAGCGTTGTCCACTTCCGCTGGCATATCGATCACTTCAAAGACTCGTTCCGCGCCTGCCAGCGCGGCTTGGATCGAGTTATACATATTCGCAAGTTGACGCAGTGGGGAGATAAAGTTTTGAGCGTAAGCGATGAAGGTCGCGATCATCCCGACCGTGGCGAGACCTTGCAAGGCAAGATAGCCGCCAAGACCGACCAGCACAATGACGAAAAGATTGCCCAGCACATTGGTGAGCGGCATGAGCATGAGTGCGTATGTGTTGGCATATACCCCCGCGGCATAGACCCTTTGATTGCTGGCGCGGAAACGTTCGATTGACGACTCGCTGCGACGAAACGCCTTGACCACACGCTGACCGCTGATGGATTCTTCCATCACGCCGTTGATTTCGCCGAGTTCTTTTTGCAGGTCACGAAATCCGCGGCGGGTGTAACGCGCGATGAAGTTCGTGAACCAGAACATGATCGGCACCACCAGCAGCGCGGCAATTGCCAGCCACGGGTTGAGCACGAACATGGCAATCACAATGCCGACCAGCGACAGCACGCTCGCCACCAGTGAAACCACATTCTGCGAAACGGCTTGATTGATGGCGTCGATGTCGTTGGTGAGGCGGCTCATCAACTCGCCCGCGGTGTGACGGTCGAAGAAGGCGATGGATAATTTTTGCAGATGTTCGAACAAGTCGCGGCGCAGGCGGCGCAGTGCGTCTTGTGAGATGCGTGCCATCAGCCAACTGGATGCGGCTTGAAAAGCATTGTCGAGCAGATATGCACCGAGCAAGATCAATGCCAGTCGTGAAAGCCCATCCAGTTTTTTGACAGAAATGTACTGGTCAATGGCGCGACCGATCAAATACGGTTGGAGCAAGCCGAGCGAAATATACGCAATTACGAAAAGCAGCACGACCGCCAACGTCAATTTATATGGGCTGAGATATTGAGTCAGCCGAATCAATGCACGGTTCGGATTACCCGCCTTTTCGATATGACCTGGCTGCATCGGTCCGCGCCCCATTGCGGCACGAATGGTCTGCATGTTCGAGCGAGGAGAATTTTGATTGCTCATTCCGCCTCCATCTTCATGCCGTCGCCCAATTGCGAATCATAGATTTCCTGATAGACCTTGCTGGTCTGCATCAACTCGCTGTGTGTGCCTTGCGCCACAATCTTGCCTTCATCCACCACTAAAATCTTATCAGCATGCAGCACCGTGCTAATACGCTGTGCCACCACAAAACTGGTACTGTCTTTCAACCAAGTTTTCATCGCGTCCTGAATTTTCGTTTCGGTTTCCACATCCACCGAACTGGTGCTGTCATCGAGAATCAAGACCGCGGGTTTCAGCAGCAAGGCACGGGCGATAGCGAGGCGTTGTTTTTGTCCGCCAGAGAGATTGACGCCGCGTTCTTCAATGCGCGTGTCGTATCCGTTCGGCAGTTTCAGGATGAAGTCATGCGCCTGCGCCGCCTTCGCTGCCGCGATCACTTCATCATCACTTGCGCTTGGTTTTCCAAAACGAATATTCTCACGCACCGAACCTGAAAACAGGATCGTCTCCTGCGGCACAATGCCCACATCCGCCAGCAGGTCACTCTGGCGCACATCGCGCACATCCACATCGTTCCAGGTGATGCGCCCGGCAGCCACATCATAAAAACGCGGCACCAAATTGACAATGGAAGATTTGCCCGCGCCGGTCGCGCCGAGGATGGCGACGGTCTGACCAGGCTCCGCGACGAAGTCCACGCGGTTCAACACGATCCCGTCATTGGTCCCGTTATAGTGAAAGTCCACACCTTCAAAGCGGATCCGCTTCGCGCGCCCTTCAGGGATTTTCTGCGGTGCGGCGGTATCCTGCACTTCAGGGACAGTGTCCAACACTTCGTTGATACGTTCCGCCGAGGCGCTTGCCGCCGCCAAGACATTTGCCAGCATGACCATGATGCCCAGCGGTCCCATTGTGGTGTGCAGATAGTTGATGAACGCCACAATCTGCCCGACCGAGACATCGCCGTTGATGGATTGAACGCCGCCTGCCCAAATCACGATCACCATGCCGAGGTTGACGAAAATGCTCATGGCAGGCGAGAGCGTTGCCATGAAACGCATCACATGAATGTTGCGGTCGGCATAATCTTCGTTGACCACAGCAAAGCGCTCGCCTTCGTACTTCTCGCGCACAAAGGCTTTGACCAGACGCACGCCCGCGATATTCTCCTGCAACACCGTATTGAGCCGATCCAATTTCTTTTGGACGGTCAGGAACAACGGTCCCATGCGCGAGACGAAGAAGATGATCACGACCGAGGTTGCCAGCAAAACAGGCAGGATCATCAATGCGAGACGGCTGTCTGTCACAAACATCAGGATGATGCTGCCGATCATCAGCAAGGGCGCACGCGTACCAATACGCAGCGAGACCTGCACCATGCGTTGAAATGTAGTCGTATCGCTGGAGAGTCGCACCATCAGTTGACCGGTGTTGAGGTGGTCGAGATTTCCGAAAGAGAAGGATTGGATCTTGAGAAAGAGCGCTTCACGCAAGTCGCGCGCCACACTCTCACCGACCTGAATGGAAAGCAGGTTGTTTCCCAACGCAAACAAGGTTTGCAACACAGAGATTGCCAACATCCAGATCGTGGTCGTGATGACAACCTGCACATCTCCGCCGTTGATGCCCTGGTCGATCACGCGTTGGATTAGACGCGGCAGTGCGAGGTCCATGATGACAACGGCAATCAACAATATCAATGAGACAAGGCTGCGCCGCCAATAAGGTTTGACAAAATGTAATAACTTTTTGATTTGATTCATAAATGGTAAATGGAATATTTTTAATCGAGCATTTTCTTCAAGGCAGTCATCGCTTTTGCAATCGCCTCTAACTCGTCGGTGGACAGCTTGTTCATTCGTTCTTTCATCCACCCGCGCGTTTCTTTAAAGACAGAATCCAGCAGCGCATTGCCCTCTTTGGTTAAGGTCAATTCCACATAGCGGCGGTCCGTGGTGCTTTGGACACGACTCAGCAATCCCTTTTTGACCAACACATCCACAGCCTGACTAATTGCCGGGCGGCTGATGTTCTTGGCGGTTGCCAATTCGCTGATGGACATGCCGCGGCGCACAAACCGCAAGACATGGAATTGCTCAACGGTGATGTCGAAATTTCCGGTGGCTGTGGCGCGGATGTGCGAGCGGATGGAATTCCACAGTGGGGGAATGGTTTCCCAAAAATGGTCGATCGTGAGTTCCTGCAAATCCTTAAGAGAAGTCATGTCTCTTCCTATAATATGTAAAGCAATTAATAGTTAATTATCGAAACCATTCTATTTTCATGTAGATGCTTTGTCAAGCCACATTTTTAGAAACATCCCTTGTTACAAAATGTGAGAGCTTCTTTGTATAATGGTTTGATGTTTAACCTGAAGAAATATTTTCTGCTTGACCCCTCAGTGACATTCCTCAATCACGGATCGTTTGGTGCGACGCCGAAACCTGTTTTTCAGGAATATCAACGCTGGCAGCGAGAACTTGAAACCCAGCCGGTGGAATTTCTGGGCAGACGTCATAACAGTTTGATGCAGTCCGCACGTGAGGCACTTGCTAATTATCTTGGCACACGCGCAGACAACATCGTCTACACCCAGAATGTGACCATCGCCTTAAACATCGTGGCACATTCCTTGAATTTAGGCGCGGACGATGAAGTGCTGTCTACAAATCACGAATATGGTGCGATGGATCGCACCTGGCGCTTCCTCTCAAAGGAGCGAGGATTTCGGTACGTCAATCAGC
>JAHDWC010000108.1 GCA_023382575.1 Anaerolineales bacterium | reverse complement strand
CCACCGCCTCAACACCATCTTCCAAGCCGACAGAATCATCGTCCTCGACGAAGGCAAGATCATCGAACAAGGCACGCACCGAGAACTACTTGCGAAGAATGGCATGTATGCAAGCATGGTGAAGACGTATGAGTTACAAGGGACAAGTGATAAGGTACAAGGTGATAAGCCTTCAACCTCAACACTTTCCCAACAACCTGTAACCTTCAACCTACAACCTGCAACCAATCGTCAATCGCAAATCGTCAATCCAAAATCCACAATCCTTCCCCGCCTCCTCCAATTCCTCAAAGGCAACTGGCATCGCGTCGCGCTCTCCGTCCTGCTCAGTTCCATCACCATCCTTGCCAGCGTCGCGCTCATGGGCACATCCGCGTGGCTCATCTCCACCGCCGCCATCGCCGTCTCCGTCGCAGACCTCGGCGTCTCCACCGTCGGCACGCGCTTCTTCGGCATCACCCGCGCCGTTTTTCGCTACCTTGAACGCCTCGTCTCGCACGACGTCACCTTCCGCCTGCTCGCCAAACTGCGCGTGTGGTTCTACGAAAAACTCGAACCCCTCGCCCCCGCCCGCCTGATGAACTTCCGCTCCGGCGACCTGCTTGCCCGCATCATCGGTGATGTGGAAACATTGGAAAATTTCTACGTCCGCGTCGTTTCCCCACCGTTGACCGCCATTGTCGTTGGAGTCTTCACCGCCATCTTCCTCGCTTCTTTCTACCCGCTGCTTGCTCCCGTCTATTTGACCTTTTATCTCAGCCTCGGCTTGTTCCTGCCCATCCTCGCGCAGACGACCAGCCGCAAATCCGCTGAGCAGACCATCTCCCTGCGCGCCGACTTGCAAACCCGCCTTGTAGACGGCATTCAAGGCATGGCAGATCTCATCGCTTATGGTCGCGCCAATGAACGCCTCAAGCAAATTGCATCCAACGCAGACGAGTACGGCAACGCCCAACGCCGCATGGCGCGTGTGACGGGTATCCATTCGGCAATCGGAACCTTGCTAACCAACCTCGGCATGTGGACGATTCTGTTCCTGACCATTCCACAGATCATCAACGGGGAGATTGCCGGTCCCATGCTGGCTTCATTGACCTTACTCACACTCGCTTCGTTTGAAGCCGTTACCCCGCTGCCCCTCGCCGCCCAAATGTGGAACTCCGCCCGTGAAGCGGCGCGACGGTTGTTTGAGGTGGTGGATACGGAGCCAGAAATAAAAGACGATATTCGATATTCGAAAATCGATGAACGAGTATCGAATATCGAATTCTCGAATATCTCCTTCACCTACCCATCCCAATCCACCCCCGCCCTGCAACACTTAACGTTCAACCTGCAACCTTCAACCTCCCTCGCTATCGTCGGTCCGAGCGGAGCGGGCAAGAGCACGATTGCCAATTTGTTATTGCGATTCTGGGATTACAGTTCGGGAGAAATAATTCTCAGTGGAGAATCACTCAAAGCGCTGAATCAGGACGAAGTCCGCGCGCGATGCGGGTACGTCTCCCAAAACACCTACTTCTTCAATACATCCATTTATGAAAATCTGCGCTTTGCCCGCAAGAAGGTCACGCGCGAAGAAGTGGAAGCAGCGTGCAAATCTGCGCAAATTCACGAGTTCATCATGAGCCTGCCTAAAGGCTACGACACGTTGATCGGCGAACAGGGACTGCGCCTCTCGGGCGGCGAGCGTCAACGCCTTGCGATTGCGCGCGCGCTCATCAAAGATGCGCCGATTCTGATTTTGGATGAGCCGACCGCCAACCTTGACCCGCTCACCGAGGGACAAGTTTTGGAAACGCTTTTCAAGGTGATGAAACAAAAGACTTCGTTGCTCATCACGCATCGCCTGATCGGCTTGGAAAATGTGGATGAAATCGTTGTCATGAATCATGGGCAGATCATCGAACGCGGAACTCATGCTGACCTCGCGAACAAAGACAGTTTCTATCGCCGCCTCTTGGATTTACAAAATCGTATACTCGACGATGAAAAATAGTACTTAAGTGCTTGCACCCCCTGCATGGAAGTGCTATAATCTCACTACCCCCTGATGTTTGAAATTTGAAACTGTTTCAAGCCAGTTGCGAACCTTTGCGGCTGGAAAGTAAAACGATAACCTTGACCAAAACCCCAATTTCACGAAAAATCGTATGAGGAAATCCACCAGCCCGGTATAGTGGGGACTGGTTTTTCGCATTCCTATTCCATATTTCCCAAAAGAGACCACAACATGAAAATTCTCGAACTAGAAAATGAACCGCTATCAAAATTGCGCGCAATGGCGAAAAGTTTCAACATTCCCAACGCCAACCGCCTGAAGAAAGAAACCCTCGCCATGATGATCCGCGAGGCGGAGGCGCAAAAGGAAGGGATTGAACTGCGCGGTGGCATTCTGGAAATCATGAGCGAAGGGATTGGCTTCTTAAGAGCCACCAACTATCGCATCAGTGACCAGGATGTGTACGTCTCACAGGCGCAATTGAGACGCTACGACTTGCGTGCAGGCGACCTCGTCATCGGGCAGGTACGTCCGCCGCGTGAAAGTGAACGACATTTCGGTCTGCTCAAGGTGGAATCCATTAATGGTATAGATCCAGATGAAGCCAGTCGCAGAGTTGTTTTTGAAAACCTCACTCCCATTTTCCCTGAAAAACGATTTGACCTCGAAATAGATCAGGCAACCCTCGCCCCTCGTTTAATTAATTTAATCGCACCCATCGGTAGAGGTCAGCGCGGATTGATCGTTTCTCCCCCCAAGGCGGGCAAGACCACAATTCTTAAGCAAATTGCCAATTCGATTTCAACCAAATATCCTGACGTTCATTTGATCATTGCCCTCATCGGCGAACGCCCTGAGGAAGTGACCGATATGGATCGCTCTGTGGATGCGGAAGTAGTCGCCTCGACCTTCGACGAACCAGTCACCTCACACGTCCGCACGGCGGAACTCGCCTTAGACCGCGCTAAGAGATTGGTGGAGATCGGACGCCACGTGGTAATCTTAATGGACTCGATCACCCGCCTCGCGCGCGCCTATAACCTCGTGGTCAACCCTTCTGGACGTACACTCTCGGGTGGTATGGACCCCTCAGCGTTGTACCCGCCGAAACGTTTCTTCGGTGCGGCGCGTAACGTGGAAGATGGCGGCTCGCTGACCATCATCGCTACCTGTCTCGTCGATACTGGCTCCCGCCTCGATGACGTGGTCTACGAAGAGTTCAAAGGCACCGGCAACATGGAATTGCATCTCTCTCGCAAACTGCAAGAGCGCCGCATCTACCCCGCCGTGGACATCGAACGCTCGTCCACCCGCCGCGAAGACCTGCTGCTCGGACCCGACCTCCTGCAGCGCGCCTGGCTCATGCGCCGTATGTTCATTCAGATGATCTCCTCCCCGCCCACGGGTGCTGGCATGGACAACGCCGTGGCGACCGAAGCCATCATCACACGCATGGAAAAATCCCGGAACAACACCGAATTTCTTGAAAACCTGACAAGGGATGCTTAAGTTAATTCATAACGAATGAAAAAATTTCTGGACCGATTCAAAAAGAAACAAGAAAAACCAGAGCCACAGGAAGTGACCACGGAGAACGAGCCGACGCCAAAACGCAAAACGGATCGTTTCTCTGTTGTCAGTTGGGTGCTGACCATTATGGTTGTGGTCAGTCTGCTGGGTGGGACTCTGTACTACAAGAGCACCATCCCCCCCACCGTGGTAACTGTTGCAGCGGAGCCGACAACGCCCGCAGAGGAAGGTCAACCTCAGGTTGGGGTTCCCGCTGTCAGTCAGGACGGAGGCGGATTACCATCCATCCTTCGCAGATTACAATTAAAGACAAACATCCCCGAACGCCCACGGTATGAGTCGACTCTGTATCGCGTGGTGCGCGGCGATTCGATGTATCGTATCGCGGAGACCTACAGCGTTAAATCTGAGACCATTCTTTACGTCAACGAACAGTTGGAAGATAACCCGCATAGCCTGCGCCCCGGTATGGAATTGGTCATTCCGCCGGTGGATGGGTTGTACTACGAGTGGAAGGAAGGCGATACGTTCGAGACCGTCGCTGAAAAATTCTATGCGGAGGCGGAAGATATCATTAACTTCCCCGGCAACGATATTGACTTGACGAATCCCGAGATCAAGCCGGGAACGGTGGTGTTGATTCCCAATGGTTCGCGTGAACTGCGTAACTGGGCGGCGGATTTGGCAACACAAGAAAGAGGCACGAACACCGGCACAGGCGGCAGCAATGCCAGCAATTCCTGCGGCGGCGGACCTGTGGCAAGTGGCTTCGGTTGGCCTGCGGACGATCACACACTCTCTGGAAACGCCTACGGACCAGGTCACCTCGGCATCGACATCAGCGCGCCCGAAGGAGCCAGCGTGTACGCGGCTGGCACCGGCGTGGTGACAATGGCTCAAGGCGGCTGGAACTATGGTTACGGCAACGTTATTCAGATCGACCATGGCAACGGCTACGTGACCGTCTACGCCCACTTGAGCGCGATCCTCGTCAGTACCTGCCAAACGGTGGGACAAGGCGCAGTCATCGGGCTCTCCGGCAACACAGGTAACTCGTTTGGCGCGCATCTTCATTTCGAGATCCGCATTGGCGGCTCAAACGTCAACCCCTACAATATTGTCCAGTAAAGTTCAGACCAGACAGGTTTTGAAAGCCTGTCTGGTCTTTTGATTCCATGAACGAATCCTCCCTCAAAAAATCCCTTTCCAAGATAAATCTCGGTGGCTTGCGTTATTTCGATTCCATCGGCTCCACCAACGACGAAGCGCTGGCATGGGCGGCGGATGGCGCCAAGGATTTCTCGCTGGTGATCGCAGATGAACAGACGCACGGACGCGGTCGGCTGGATCGAAAATGGTTCACGCCCAAAAGCAGCGCCTTGGCCGTCAGCCTTATCTTGCGTCCCACCGCGCCCATGCGTCCGCATCTCTCGCGGACTGTGGGCTTGGCAGCCCTCTCCATAGCGGATGCCTGCCTGAAGCTGGGACTACCCACTCAGATCAAGTGGCCCAATGACATTCTCTTCAACGGTAAAAAGCTGGCGGGGATTTTGATCGAATCTGTTTGGACGGGTGAAGATGTCGACTCATTGGTGGTCGGCATGGGAATAAATATCTGCAAGGAATCGGTACCGCCCTTGGAAAATCTTCAATTTCCCGCCACCAGTCTTGAGGACGAATTGGGAGAGTCTGCGCCTAAACGCGAAGATTTCCTGCGTGATGTTTTGAGCGCCTTCCTAGCCAGACGCGAACACATTGGCGCGGACGCGCTCATCGCTGACTGGGAGGAAAAACTCGCGTTTCGCGGGCACCAGGTCCAAATCCTGGCAGGAAGCGCAGACCCGGTCACAGGCTCGCTGGACGGGCTAGAATCCGATGGAAGTTTGCGCTTGCGCGATGCCCATAACAAATCCATAATTATCCGCTTTGGAGATGTCAGCCTGCGTCCCATCGCGTGATATACTTTTGAGAAGAGGTGCCTATGTTTGATGATCTTCGGAATGAAGCTGCATCTAAGCCGTTTTACGATGAGGAAGAAGCTCAATATCAGCCGGCGGCAAGTACATATTCAAGCGAAAAACCCGGCCGCTTTTTAGGCATGACGTCGCTGCAGCGCTTCGTGCTGGTCTTCCTGTTGATGATGGCGGTTTGCGTCATTGGCTCGTTGGTATTGTTCGTCACCGGCAAATTTGTGCTCTAACCCAAAATAGAAAAACAGGCGATGCGTTTGCATCGCCTGTTTTTGTTTAATTCCTACACCAGTTTGGGCTGGGCTTCTGCTTCTTTTTCTTCGATCTGAGCGCCAGCTTTTTTCAAGTCTTCGGCAGAGATGCGCGCCACCGAAGCGACGCTGTCTCCATCCTGCGGCTTGATGAGATGCACGCCGCGCGTCGAACGTCCAGACTGTTTGACGTCTTTCACCTTCAAGCGGATGGCTACGCCGTTAGCAGTCATGATGGTCAGGTCGTCATCCTTTTGCACCACGCGCGCCGCTGCGATCTTGCCAATCTCTTTGAGCGCCTTCTGGTCGATGGTGGAGATGCCGCCTGTGGCGCGTCCCTTGGGCGTATATTCCTTGAGCGGAGTTTGTTTGCCAAAGCCGCCCGTCGTCACGACGAGCAAAGCACCCTCCTTTTCGACCACATCCATGCTGGTGACGGCGTCATCTTTCGCAAGTCGAATTCCCTGCACGCCGGCAGCCTGCCTACCCATCGAACGGACTTTCTCCTCGCCAAAGCGCAGGGCTTGTCCGTTTTCAGTGATGATGATGATCTCATCCTTGCCGGAGGTCAGGCGCGCCCAACCGAGGGTATCGCCTTCGTCCAGGTTCATGGCGATCAAGCCTGAGGGTCGGACGGATGCGAATTCTTCCATCGATACGCGCTTGACGCGTCCGCGTCCGGTCATCATCATACAGAACTGAGTCGACGAGAATTCCCGCACCGACATGGCAGCTGTGACTTTTTCGTTCGGACCCAACGCGAGGATATTCACCAACGGGATGCCCTTCTGGGCGCGGTCAAGGTCTGGGATTTGATAGACTTTTTCGGAATAGACCTTACCTTTGTCGGTAAAGAACAACATTGTATCGAGGCTGCGAGCCGGGATGAGCATCACGACTTCGTCTTCTTCCTTGGTGGTGTGTCCCTTCACGCCACGTCCGCCGCGGCTCTGGGACCTGAAAGCGGATGCGGCAACACGTTTGACATATCCGCGCTCGGTGAGGCTAATGAGCACAGACTCGTCGGGCACGAGGTCTTCCTCATGAATGTCCTCGCGAGCTTCCGCAGAGATTTTGGTGCGACGGTCATCACCATATTTTTCCGCCATCTCGTTCATGTCATCTTTGATGAGTGACAGGATTTTATGCGGATTGGCAAGCAAATCTTCGAGGTATTCAATCGTCGAACGGACCTGTTTGTGTTCCTCTTCGATCTTCCAACGTTCGAGCGCAGCGAGACGACGCAACTGCATATCCAAAATCGCTTGCGCCTGAACCTCGCTCAGTTTAAAACGCGTCATCAAATTGGTCTTGGCTTTGTCGGCGTCCTCCGCCTCGCGGATAGTTTTAATGACCGCATCGATGTTGTTGAGCGCGATCAAATAACCGTCAAGAATGTGCAGACGAGCCTTCGCCTTCTCAAGTTCAAATTGCGAGCGGCGGGTAATCACTTCCTGGCGATGCTCGATGAAGATCTGCAACAGACGTTTGAGCGGCAACGTGCGCGGCTCACCGTCCACCAGCGCCAACATCTGCACACCAAACGTCGATTGCAACGCCGTATATTTATAAAGCTGGTTCAGCACCTTTTTGGGCTGAGCGCCACGCTTCAACTCAATCACAATGCTCATGCCACGCTTGTCAGATTCATCGCGCATGTCCGAGATCTGGTCAATCTTGTCTTCGCGCACCAGTTCGGCAATGCGTTCGATCAGGCTGGATTTATTGACCTGGTATGGGATTTCAGTGATATTGATCTGATACCGTCCGCCCTTGCCCTCTTCGATGTGCGCAATCCCGCGCATCACAATTCGACCACGGCCTGTTCCATATGCCGAGATGATTCCTTCCGTCCCGACGATCATTCCACCGGTTGGGAAGTCCGGTCCCGGCACGAATTTCATCAAGTCATCGACGGTGATGTCCTCCTGATGATCATAATTATCGATCAGGTAATTGATGGCTCCTGTCAACTCGCGCAGGTTTTGAGGCGGAATGTTCGTCGCCATACCCACGGCAATGCCGGATGAACCATTCAAAAGCAAATTTGGTAAACGAGCAGGCAGAACGAGTGGCTCCTGAAGCGAATCGTCAAAGTTGGGACCAAAATTGACCGTATTCTTGTCTAGGTCTGCGAGCATTTCCTCTGCCATTTTTTGCAGACGCGCCTCGGTATAACGCATCGCCGCAGGCGGATCACCATCCACCGAGCCGAAGTTTCCCTGACCATCCACGAGCATGTAGCGCATGGAGAAATCCTGCGCCATGCGCGCCATCGATTCGTAGACTGCGCCATCGCCATGCGGATGATACTTTCCCAACACCTCACCCACGATACGGGCAGACTTCTTGTACGACGAATTGGAACGCAGTCCCAGCTCGTGCATGGCGTACAAAATACGTCGATGGACGGGTTTCATGCCATCGCGAGCATCAGGTAGCGCGCGCGCCACGATCACGCTCATGGCGTAATCCAGATAGGCGGTGCGCATCTGCGAGTCAATGTCTACAGACTCGATATTTCCTGCGATTGTGTTCTCTTCAGCCATAAAGTATCCTTATTTTTCGAACCAACAGGTTTTGGAATTCATCTTTGAGGGGAAATTTCCCGCAGTTATGCCCTTGGAAGGTGGCATAAAAAGACACGAAGATGGGGGGAAACTTCGTGTCCGCATTAGATGAAGAAAGCGCTTATTTATAGTGCAATTATACCACCCCAGTCCACTTTTTGGGGCGCGGAACTACCCCCACTGTGGCACCAATTCCACTCATGGGAGCAGCTATCAGCTTAAAACAAAAGACCCGCGAGTTTGCGGGTCTCGTTGTGCCGAAGGAGGGACTTGAACCCTCATGAGGGAACCCTCACTACGCCCTGAACGTAGCGCGTCTGCCAATTCCGCCACTTCGGCATTCCACTTGATTGGCGGGATGTATTTTATCTCAAATAAGTGGAATGTCAATGAGGAACATCTTAACTTGCAGATGAAAAACGCCTCACGGGGAACAAAAGCGATGCGCGGCTCGTCGAAAGTTTAGTCCTTTCAAAACTGTATTGTTTTTTCATTACAGTACTGTTAGGGGAGTAACCTTTTTAAACGAAATTCGTTATATTGTTATATGAAGAAAGGAGTTGCGAAATGTTCGTTCTTGCAGTAGTGGTCTTTGTTCTACTGCTCGCCCTGGCTGGCTCTGACCTGTTCGTTGCGCAGTACAGCCCGGAGGAACTCAGCAATATGGGAGTCCAGGAGCAATGATAGAAGACCAAACCAACCATTAGCCCGACGCATGTTGATAGACGCGTCGGGCTTTTGTTTTAAGGGGTTATCGAATTATCCAAGGCGGGCAAGCACGTCGTTCGATTCCAGCAGAAGGTAATCCACCCCATCATACTTGAATTCGGTGCCACTATATTTGGCAAAAAGCACCTTGTCCTTGGGTTTAAGGACGATGCTTTCGTCCTCCCCTACTGCGACGACCTCGCCAGTCTGCGGTTTTTCCTTGGCACTCTCGGGAAGGTACAAACCGGATGACGTTTTGCTCTCCTGCTCCAACGGTTTGATGAGGACGCGCGTCCCTAGTGGTTGAATGTTGACTTTTGCCATGATTGATTTTCTCCTCGAAAGTGATTTATTTAATGCCAAGCAGGCTGTTGATCTTGGGGCGGTCAAACCCGACGATGATCTTTCCGCCGATGTCGATCACTGGCACGCCCATCTGTCCGGAGCGGCGCACCATGTCGCGCGCAGCAACCTGGTCACGGCTAACGTCAATATCCGTGAACTTGACACCCTTTTCGCGGAAATACTTCTTCGCCATATTGCAAAAGGAACAGGTTGGCGTGCTGAAAACCAGCACCTTGGGTTGATTTTTTACTTCATTCATCTGGATACCTCCAAAATAGTATGTCAAAAAGTTAGATGCAAATGGACAAAATAAGTGACAGAGGGCAATATTAAAGTTCCATATGAACTTGAGGAAATCACCTCCCTACCGAGCGGTAGGTTTTACGGGATTGGGATATAATACAAGCGTGGAGGCAGTTTGGATACCTGAGCGCGTATCGATACCCGCATCGCACCTCATGCGACAGGTTGTATAAACGTCCTTCGGCGAGGATAAACAATCAATGGAAATCTTTCCCACTCATACAAAAATCGAGAAGATCATCGAGATCAAATCCGGCACCATCGTCATGGAAAACCCCATCGGCTTTCCCTTCGACGAGGTGAATTTATACATGATTTCTCCCAATGGAGAAACACTTTGGAAGGCGGAGAAGCCGGAACCCCGTATCCTTTTCGCCAAGGTCAAGCTCAACGACGATTTCACCATCTCCACGTTTACAACAAACGGTCTGTTCTGCGATATCAACCTTGAGACCGGCAAGATCATCAGCAGTTCCAGCTTCAGATAAACATGTTCAAAGGTTTCTTGAACCTTCCCTGGTTTGTTTGGGCCGGGCTTGCCTTCATTATTGCTTTAATTTACACCTTCTGGGTTCCGCAAAAAATCGCCCCAGATGCGAGCGGACTTCAGCTATTTATCATCCGGTGGGCTCACCCGTTGACCTGGTATCTGCTTACCGTCAATTTCATCCTGCGAGACATCTCACCTGAATGGAATGGTCTCGCCAATCTGATCGCAATTGCGGGCGGACTAAGCTATCTGTTGTTTATGTTGATGACGTTTGTGGTCAAGTAATGATGGACAAGCCCTCTTTTGGTTTCGTTCTCATTTTCATCTTGCTGAGTCTCCTGTTTCTCTCCAACTCGTACAAACTCTGGTTCAAAACCGATGCGTACTATCAGGAGATGCGAGACAGCCTCGAGCGGATGCCTACCTTCATCCGTGACTTTTTCATGGGGCGTTTTGAAAATCGCAAACGCTGGGTGATGGAACAGAAGATATTCAGTTTGATCGGTGTGGTGGCTGTGGTTATAGCCAATGTAATGGTAGTGACAGCCTATTTAGGTTGATATGTCAGTGCGAGCCGCGCTGTTTGCAATGGCAGAAATGAAACTTACGGAGGAACACCTTGAAAATCATCGCATGTATCAAGCAAGTCCCCGACTCAGAGGCGAAAGTCAAAGCCGAGGGCGGGCAAGTCTCATGGGGGGACGCGCCGCTGGTTATCAACCCGTTTGATGAATATGCGGTTGAAGGCGCGCTTCAGCAGAAGGAAGCGCTCAATGGCTCGGTCACAGCCTTGTGCATCGGACCCGAATCCGCGAAGGAAGCGCTCAAGCACGCCCTCGCCATGGGCGCGGATGAAGCCATCCTCGTCTCGGACCCGGCGTTGAATGACCTCGATACGGCTGGCGCGGCAAAAGTCCTTGCGGCGGCGATCAAGAAAATCGGCGATGCCGACATGGTCATCTTCGGACGCCAAACGCTCGATAATGGCGCGGGACTCACCCCGGCTCAAACCGCCCGAGTTCTCGGGTTGCCGATGCTTGGGTTGGCTGGCAGCATCAAGGTCGAAGGTGGAAGCGTGACGGTTGAGCGCGTCCTCGAAGAAGGTCGGCAGATCATGAATGCGAATCTGCCCGCCGTGCTCAGTGTCGTTCAAGGCATTGGCGAGCCACGCTATCCCTCGTTCATGGGCATCCGCAAAGCTTCGAAGGCAACCATCCCCGTTTGGTCGCTGGCAGACCTTGGTATGGAAGCTCCTGCCGCCATCGTCACACGCAGTGAACTCGTCAACCCACCCGCGCAGGAAACTTCCATCGAAATGATTACTGGCGAAACGCCTGCCGAGATCGCCGAAAAACTCGCCGACAAAATCATCGCGGAGAAGGTGCTATGAAAACTTTTGTTTACATCGATCACTTCAAGGGCAATGTCCAGCCGGCTTCGTGGGAGGCGTTGGGTCTCGCAAAAAGTTTTGGCAATGCCGTCGCATTGATCTTCGGTGTGGGTGTGGATGAAGTTGCGAAAGCCGCTGTGGAATATGGCGCGGATGAAGTCCTCGTGGTGGATGATGCCTTGCTGGCAGAGTATCGCGCCGAAGTGTACGCTTCCACCCTCTCCGCGCTCGCTTCTTCCCAAAGCCCAAACCTGATTCTGTTCCCGACAACGGCTCGAACCCGTGAGCTTGCCGCCATGACAGCCATTGACTTGAACACTGGCGTGCTGACTGATGTCTCTGGCTTGGAAGCAAACGGCGACTCGTTTGTTGCCACTCGCCCGATCTATGAAGGCAAGCTGCTGGAAAGGACCGTCTGCTCGGGCAAGCCTGTGCTGGCAACCATCCGCGGACGCGCCTTCGCCAAACCTGAACGTGTCGAAGGCAAGAGCGGAACCATCACCAAAGTTGCGGCGGCGGGTGAAGCGAAATCCACTGTCGAAGGCTATGGCGCTTCGGAAGGCGCAGTCAACCTCGGTGATGCAGCAGTCATCGTCTCTGGTGGACGCGGCGTTTCCAACAACCCATCCCTCACTCCGCCCGCAGGCATGGACGAGAAGCAAGCCGAAATCTGGCGCGCCCAGCAAGGCTTCGCGCTCATCACCGATCTGGCGCAATTGCTCGGCGGCGCTGTCGGTGCCTCACGCGCGGCTGTAGATGGCGGATATATTCCCTACGCCCATCAAGTTGGTCAGACCGGTAAAGTCGTCGCGCCTGACCTGTACATCGCCTGTGGTATCTCCGGCGCGATCCAGCATCTGGTTGGGATGCGCAATGCCAAGGTCATCGTCGCCATCAACAAAGATGCCGATGCGCCCATCTTCAAACAAGCCCGCTACGGCGTGGTTGGCGATCTGTTTGCCATCGTCCCAGCGTTGACGGAGGCGATGAAGAAGAAACTGGGCAAGTAACCTGATAATTAGAAAAACATCCGAAGCCATTTTGACTTCGGATGTTTTTTTCTGTGTGAAATCCAAGTATGCCTGTATAATCGCCCCAATTTTTTACTCTTATTCCCTTATCAGGAGAGGATATGTCCATTCGCCCCAAGTCCATCTTTAATCTTTTTACATTATGCGCTGTGTTGCTTTCGCTTGTCGGTGTTGCTGTAACTGCCTCCACCGCCCAGGCACAGAGTTTCAACGCATCAAACGCCGCCGAACTGATTCAGGCTATCAATGACGCGAATACAAACGGACAGGACGACACCATCACCTTGACCGCGGACATCGTTCTCACTGCCGCGGACAATCCTATTGATGGGGAAAACGGACTGCCTAGTATTCTGAGTGATGGAGGCAACAGCCTGACGATTGAGGGGAACGGTTTCTCGATTAGCCGAAGTGGTGGTACAGTCTTCCGCATTATACATATTGCAACGGGAGCAAACGTTTTCATCCGCAACGTGAGCATTGAGAATGGTCTGGCTAGTGCAAGTGCATTAGGCACATTAGGAGCCGGTATCTATTCGGCTGGCACGCTTACTGTTGAGAATAGTACCTTTAGTGGAAACACAGCTACAACTATCAGCGGCTTAGGTGCTGGTATATTCATGAATCGAGGTAATCTCACCCTCAGGAATAGTTATTTTACGAATAACAATGGTGCCGTGGGTGCTGCTGTTTACAATTATCAGAATACAGCAACCATTACAGGAAATACTTTCGCAGGCAATACGGCCACGAATGGTGGTGGCGCTATTGGAGATGAGAATAGTAATACTACGCTCATCAATAATACATTTTCAGGGAATCAGGCTCCCAGTGGAAATGGTGGCGCCATTTTCCGTCTGGGAGGCACTTCCGTTATGACCAATAATACTGTGACTGGCAACACGGCCGGGTCCGGTGGTGGTGGGATCTACAACCTTATAGGTACAATGACTCTGCATAACAATATCATCGCGGGGAACACAGCTCCCGTATCGACAGAGTGCTACAATGACACAGCTATTAGCGGCAGTGTGATGAATGGCAATTCATTTAATCTTTTTGGAGTCAATGGCAACGCAGGGGGATGTCCCGCCGGGGCAAGTGACGTCGTGCCAACTGGCACTCTCAGCAGCATTATCAACAATAGCCTGTCTAACAATGGCGGACCAACCCTGACACTTGCGATCTTCACTGGAAGCCCGGCGTTGGATACAGCCGGAAACGGAAATTGTCCAAGCACAGACCAACGCGGCGTACCCCGTCCACAAAATGGCATTTGTGATATCGGCGCATTTGAATTCGGAGCATCACTTCCTCCAGTGGTCACCAATGTATCCCTGCCCGGACCCATTCCCCTGCTCGAAAGCCAGTCCATCGCCATCGGCATCACCCAGATCATCGTACGTTTCGATCAGGATGTCACCTCAGGTGGTGGAACTACCGCAGCAGATAACCCATCCAATTACCTGCTCGTTCGTGCTGCCGGAAATGGCTTTCAGACCCGGAGTTGCGCAGGCGGCGTCACCGGAGCAGACGTCAACATTAACATTGACAGCGCCACCTACACCAACAATGGAGGCAGCGGGCCATTCGAAGCCACGCTCAATATCAATGGCGGCAATCCGCTACCTGCTGGAATGTACAATCTCTTCGTCTGTGGAACCACTTCCATCACGAATATCATGGGAGAGGAACTCAACGGCGGTTGGATAGATTTTGACCAAGGCTTTTCGGTGG
>JAHDWC010000107.1 GCA_023382575.1 Anaerolineales bacterium | reverse complement strand
CCCCATAAAAGACCAGCCATGTCATGCGGAAGGTATAGAATGCCGTTAATGCAGCGCCCAGCAGCATCAGACCATATGCCCAACTGGGAGAATGTTCGAGCCCGACTTCAAGGATCAATTCCTTGCTCCAGAAACCGTTGAAGATCGGCAAGCCGATCAACGCCAGAGAGCCGATGACAAAGACATTGCGCACAAATGGAAGTTTCCCGCCCAATGCGCCCATGCGAGTCATATCGCGTGTGCCGACAGAGTGAATGACCGCTCCAGCAGAAAGGAACAAGAGCGCCTTGAACACCGCATGACTTAGAAGATGGAATTGACTGGCAAGCACACCACCCGCACCAATGGCATACACCATATAGCCCAATTGGCTGACCGTCGAATACGCCAGTGTGCGCTTCAGGTCAGTCGCAGTCAGTGCCATGAAGGCAGTGATCAACGCCGAAACAACGCCGACCAACATCACCAACTCTACCCAGCCGGGCACAGACTCAAACGCCGGGAAAAATCTCGCCAGCAGATAAATGCCCGCATTGACCATGGTCGCCGCATGAATGAGCGCGCTGACCGGCGTCGGCGCTTCCATCGCATCTGGCAGCCAGGTGTGGAATGGAAATTGAGCAGACTTCGCACTGGCAGCGATCAAGAAACTAAACGCGATCACCGACAAAACATCCATCGGCAAGGTCTCAGCCTCAGCCAGCAAATCGGCAATTTGAAAACTGCCCAGGTTGGCATACGCCAACAGTGAGCCGATCAACAAGCCCACACCGCCCACTTGCGTGATGATCAACGCCTTGATGCCGCCTGCCACAGCTTTCGGGTCATCGTTATGAAATGAGATCAGTCCATAGGAACACAGCGCGGTAATTTCCCAGAAGAAAAAGGTAAACAGCAAATTGCCACTGAGGACCAATCCCGCCATCGCGCCGATGAAGAAAAGCACAAGGAAGTAATATCGCCCGAGTTGCGCTTCTCCGCGCATGTAATCGACCGAGAAAATGACAGCCAGCGAACCAACCACTGTGGCGATCACCGTCAGCGAAACAGCCAGACCATCTGGAACGAAGGTCAAACTCCCGAAGGCAGGACCAAGCCACAAGTCCAGTGCGACGCGTGAACTGATGGAGGGAATGAGAAGCAGCGCCGCAAACCCAGACGCGAGGCTGAATCCAACCGCCAAGCTGTGTTGCCACATTGGGCGCTTGTCTCCCGCCAACAAGACGATCAACGCGCCCAGCCATGGAAGTCCGATGATGAGAGCAATCAGAGTCAATGCCATGTCAGCCTCTCAACGTGGAAATCTTCGGTACATCCAATGTGCCAAAGCGGCGGCGGACTTGCACAGCCAGCGCCAGCCCAACAACAGCGACGATGGTATCTGCAACGATGACGGTCGCGGCAGTGGATTGACCCAGCCCAAGATTACCGCTTAACTTGCCGGCAAAGACCAGAGCCAGCACCACACCTTTGATGAGAATCTGCAAGACCATCACAAACTTGATGAGGTTGCGCGTGATAAGCAGCCCATAAAAGCCGATGCCAAACAAGCAGACGATGCCAAGCAGAACAATATTCATGGGAGTCCAACTCACGAGTGCTTCTCCTTGCTTCCTTCCGGTGTGCGTTCAGAGAGCAACCCCAACACTCCCATGACGCCGGAGAAAATCAACACAATCTGAATCCAAACATCCAACACGCGGTTTTGCCAAAGGACGCTGGCCAGGTCAATCGGACCTGCCTGCTCGGAAAGTTGGATCGAGGGATACACCATCCAGCCCAACAAAATGGCGGATAAACCCACAACGATGAATGCCAATGGCTTGGGAATGACCGAGGCTGGGTCGAGCGCATCTTCACCGACGACGCTGACCGCGTACACCAGCAAAACAGTCACCAAGCCGGCCCCCACCGAAAGCTCCATCACCGCCACCTGCGGCGCACCCAACAGATACAGGACCGCAGACACCAATGCACTAATGCAAGCCAAATAGATGGTGGATGTCAAAATTCGTTTGGAAACAATCGCGCGATACGCACAAAAGATCGCCCCCACAAGCAGAAGTACATACTCAATGCCATTCATATTAAAATACTCCACTGCTTCAAATCGAATACTGAGCTGGACGGCTCAGCTCTTCACCTCCTCTAATTTGGCGTTTCATTGTGAAACATATCACAAATAGTAGGTTTTGACAAACGATTAAAATCATTAGTATTATGTGATTAAGGAACTCAAACAATAGACTTATGGCAACCCTGCATCCGTTTCGAATAAAAGACTTCAAAAACGAACAAAATCCATCACGATCGAGAACAACATGCCTGATCTAAGCTTCGAGATCCGTCGCTGTCTTTCTTGTGGATTACGCTATCCGTTAAACACAGGGCATTCGTTTGGCACACGTTGTCCGCATTGCTTGGGCGAGACAGAGGTCATTCTGACACGCATCATCCAAGAGGAAGAGTGGACACGCGAGATAAACTCTGACAAAACCGGAGCCGTTCGCGCGGTGGTTTTGGATAACATCCGCTCGGCGTGGAATGTCGGCTCGATCTTGCGCAGCGCAGATGGCTTCGGGTTTGAGCATGCCTACTTATGCGGCATCACCCCCACCCCAGAGAATGAGGCGGTAACCAAGACGTCACTTGGCGCGGAGGAATATGTCACTTGGTCGCATCACAAGGATGCGGTCAAGTTGGTCCAGGGATTGAAAAAGGAAGGCTGGAGAATCCTGGCGTTGGAAGAAACACAGCAATCGAAAAAAATCAGCCGACTGGTTCAGTCGGCTGAAGAAAAAATTGTTTTGATCCTCGGTAGTGAAGTGACAGGCGTCGAGCCCGGATTGCTTGCACTTGCCGATGAGGTTCTTCACATCCCAATGAAGGGACAGAAACGTTCGCTCAATGTTGCCATCGCTTTCAGCGTCGCGGCGTATGCTTTGTCAGGTCAATGAATCAAGGCAGGATGGTCTTCAAGGCTTCGTACCATTTTTGCGTGATCAAATCGTAACCCGCCTGATTGGGATGATTGCCGTCGTCAGCGAGCGTGGCGGGATTTGTAAAGATATCCGTGTTGAAAAAGTCAACGGTCAGCACGCCATATTGCTGGGCTTTTTGTGCGATCACTTCGTTATACCGCTTGACTTGCGCCGACATGCGCGTCAATTCGTCGGGGGTGATGGCCGTGAACGCCTGCCCCTGTAACGCGACCGGGCGCAGCGACTGATCATCCAGCAAGCCGACGATGACTTGCGCCCCACTGCGACGCAGATCGATCAAGATCGTATCCATGTTGGCAGAAAAACGTTCAAGGTCTTCCTGCTCCTGAGTATCGGTCACATCGCCGCCATACTCGTACAAATACCACAGGTCGTTGCTGCCAATCCAAAGAAAGACAACTGCGCCGCGATTTTGCGACACCGCAGACTCGACTTCACCGACAGCACGTTCCAACTGTCCAAGCATGCCCTGATCGCCATTGATGAGCGCGTCCGACGTCCAGCCGGATTGCCCAAAGTTCGTAACCGTCGAGCCGGGACGGTCCACGCTGACCAATTCGAGCAGGCGTCCGGGATAACCGCGGACAGTTTCGTCGCAGTCGCCTTGGGTGAGGCTATCGCCAATCGCAATCATGCTCACAGGTCCCGCCGGAAGCGCTTGCGGCGGAGGGAAGGTCACTGGCGTGGGAGTCGGCACAACCACTGTCGGAGAGGGCGTCACAGGGATGGTCGCGGTTGGGATGATCACAACCGTCGTGGGCGCTTGATAGGGAATCGGCGTAGGCACGGGGTCATCGACGTTGGTCGTGATCTCCTGCTGACAGGCGCTCAATAGAAAAATAGACAACAAAAGAAGGATGCGTTTCATTGGCTCTCCGAGGGGTCTCGTACATCGATTTTACTATCGCTACATCTCGCGGATCAGGCGTGTGGGCAGTTCGTAATAATATCTGCCATCTTCTTCCAGCTGAAAGCGCATCCGTTGTAGATACGTCTCATGTTTGCAGCTGCCGGGTGCGGTTGACAAACGCTGGATGCCGCGTTGACGATAGAACTCGGCGCTTTCATCGAAGAGAAACCGTCCGGCGCGGAAATCTCGATAGCCGGGAATCACAAAGTCCAGAAAGATGCGAGCGGTGTCGCCCTCTGGCTTGACGATGACCAACCCGACCGGCAGCATGTTCCGCAAGATGAAGACCACGATCTGGTCATCGCCCGGTTTGAATTGATAGGTGGGGACAAATTCGGAGATCTCTTTGCGATAGAACTCCAGAAACCGGATGAGGTAGGCACTATCCGCGCGGACTTCCATCAGGGTGAAATAATCCTTTTGCTGCCACATCTTCCACAGGTTATAGACGTTGACGAACAAGGTCAGCCCGTTGAGCAAAGCGACGGGCAACGCCCCGATCAGCAACCCATAGATGATGAAGAAGATCGCTCCGATCATGTTGATGATGCGCAAGCGTTGAAGCGACTTCATCGCCAGCGAGACCGCCACCAGGATGGAGCCTGCATAACCGATCAATTCATAGATAAACGCCAGATCCATATTCACTTCCTACCTCAAAATTTCAAGCGGGGCATTATACCTTCAATGGAATGGAAGTTAAGCGTAACGTCTGGACAAATCAAAGACATCTCTCCATTATTTTACATGCAACTTTCTGTAAATGGGCGCGTACATCTCTCTGTAAAAAGGAGATTAAAAATGAACGCACAACGACAGGCTTTACGCAGATCAAAGAAGGACCGCATCATCGCTGGTGTATGTGGCGGACTTGGCGAATTCTTCGGCATCAGTCCGTTCTGGTTCCGTCTCGCCATGCTGATCGCCTTCATTCCGGGCGGCGTGCCGGGCATTCTGATCTACCTGATCGCGCTCGTCATCATCCCGGCGGAATAACAAAAAGCGGCTGCTTCTGGCAGCCGCTTTTTTATGATCTACCCGTGATTCCACCAGGTGACGATCACGCCCACCACGGTCAAGATACCAGCATATAACAACGCTTCTCCCAAGGGGACATCTAATGAGAAAACACTGAGCACTACCAGAAAGACATACATCAGCGCCCCCACAATGACATATCTACTTAAAAGAATATCCTTTAACACTACAAACTCCTCAAGGTTTTTGGCATATTATATCGTGCCCCCATATGGGCTTGATATCTCGAGAAGCAATTATTCCTTGACAATAATTTGATATTTCTGCGCCAGCGTCTGTCCGCTGACCTGGGTTCCAAAACACCAGATAAAGATCGTTACTTCAAACTCGCCCACCTCTTCTGGAATGCCGATGAGCTGGGCAGCATCTTCGCCATCCAAGAATATAAATTCCAGCCCGGCTGGCAATTCACCAGCTTGAATGGATATATCACCAACGGGAGTTACGTTCTGCGTCACCTGGATTTTTACATCATACATCACGCCCATCTGTACAACAGGCAGTGACTCTGGCGTGACCAACAAAGGCGTTGTGACTGGCTTGAAGTCGGGTTCCGGCTCCAAGGTTGGCGTCACAGGCGCGCTACCGGTCAAGGTAGCACAGGCAAGGGATAAAACTGGGAGCAGGACCCATACAAAAATGGTCGTTCGTTTTGGAGTTCTCATAATTCAACTTTCGAGATTTCAAACGCCGTTTGCACTACAAAATCTACGACTATTTGGTGCTTCTCTTCTTGATTGGTTTGGGATTTTGATTCTGAATTTCTTTCCATAATTCAGGTGGAAAATTATCAGGATTCCCCCCCTTTACATCTTTCCAAATATAGCCTTCAACCTGTTTAACCCTTTTCCATTTTGAATTTGTTAAATCTGCACCAGCAAAATCGCATTTCTTTACAACAGCGCCTGTGAAATCTGCGCCACCAAGTTGTTTTTGGCAAATAAAGTCTGATTGATTTTTGCTTTTCGAAATGACCCTTCAAAAAGATTCGATCCAGAAAAGTCTACAGGTAATTCCTCCTTTACATCTTTTTCTCTTCCAATCCGCGCGCCCAAAAAATTGACATGGTAAGCAATTACATCGTTAACTTTTGTTCCAAGCAGGCTTGTCGCTTGGAAATTTGCTCGTCGAAGGTTTGCCTTGCTAAATTTGGTGCCATGAAGCTTTGCTTTCCTAAAATTTGTATTCTCAAGATTGGCTATTGAAAGATCATAACCTGAAAGGTTTGTATCGGACAGTTGGAAATTACGCATGCTGACTTTAGGGCTGGAGACTTCCCAATTTGAGGCGATTCGAAAATCAGACAATTTTCGATCACGTTCTGCTCGTCTTTCGTCAAGCCAATAAATTACCAGTGCCACAGCAATACCGCCAATAATCGCTTGGAGTAAATCAACAATTGCTTGAAACCAATTTGGTTGGTTCATCTATCCTCCAAAACTCTCCGCCAACAGTGACTCAAACAACCCCGCGACCTGCGAGCCTTAAACGGCGAGCCCCGCCTCGGACATCCGCCCCCGCAGCGACTCGACTCGCGCCACCACGCCCGCAAACTCTTCTTTCACAGTTACAAACTCATAGTTGTTCCTCACGCGTTAGTATTTCCACTTTCGAAGAGATCATTGAGATACCAATTTAATCCCACGTAGTCAACAATTAGCGCATCTTCTTTTCCCTGAAATGGTCTACTAACCAAACCAGCCAATTGATAGCCTAACTGCAACGACACAGGACTTGTTACATATATAGTATGAATTAGCGGATTATCCATCCCTAAAAGGAAACCTGCCGTGACTACAAGTATACAGAGATGATCTTCTTGTCTTAAGAATTTTTTTACGAGAAGTTCTCGTTTCTCCGCTTTTGTTTCTGAAGATATTGCCTCAACAAAATCCGCATTTCCTTTGAACTTAGCTATAGATTGCGAATAAGCGACTCCTGATCGAATATCGGGAACAACAACAATACCTTTTCCTAAAAACTTATCTTGACGAGTTGAAAAGTGAGCAACAATATCCTTCGAGATAGCTTCTATACGACCAGGAAGCGTTATAAATGAATTCGACTTTAACGACGATGGCGCATCCACATCAAACTCAAAGGTTTCGAGCAACGAAGTATTGAGATTAAGTTCAATCACACGTTTCTCAATCTGAAGCGGAATAACAATTCCATCAGTAACGGATCGCATCAAATCGTATTTACCTACTAAGTCGCCAAAAAACGACCTCGACGCCGAATCCGAAATAGGAGGAGTGCTTGTAAACAGGATGTAAGTTGCATTTGGAAAATTCCACGGCAATCGCTCAGACAACCCGTGCAAGTTATATCCGATTATTAGTATCTCTCTATCTGTTTCAAATTGATCGTCAGTCAATTTCTGGACTGTCGAGACGATAATCTTTGGCTTGTCGGATTCCAATATCTCCCTAAGTTCAATTCGATTTCCAGGAATGATTACCTCAAACCTGTTTTCCTGAGATAAAGCATTAGATATGATTCGATAAATTTGTGTGGCTAACTCAACCCGATCTGCTAAAACGATAATATGGTTGTTTCTTATCTGGGGGAGTTGCTTTACTCGTAGCAAGTAGTCAACCAGAGTCTTTCCTAATCCTGTTCCAATCGTTTGCCAAACTATACCAGCTCTTCGATTTCCTTTAGGAGGTAAGGCATTTTCGGTAGCTTCTATTGCATTTGCAACTATGTCTTGGCGTAATTCTTCGCCGTATTTCTTTACAGGCTGTGCAATTTTCCTAATTTCTGGAATTTGATTTCTTACGAAGTTATCATCCTTAACTTCCCTTCCAAGCATAACGAGCAAGGGATCAAGAATTTCTGAAAGAAGGCTCGAAACTGCAGCTATATCTAATTCGATAGAAAAGTGCACAACTTTGTTGCGGAATTTTGTAAGCTCATCGATTTTCTCGCGAAGTGGCGCATTCTTAGTAAGTTCAGGAATCGATAATGCAATTACGACACGATCAATTAAACTTTGGAAACCTACAGATTTGATTTTTTCGCTGTTGTCAAACAGATCTATTACTCCAGCATTTTCCATTCCTGCTTTTTTTCGTAACTTCCCTAAATTTTCAATTGCCGAATCGACATTCTCAAACACTAAAAAAGCATTTGTTTGTGCCAGAAGTTGCTTAAGTGACAACTCAATTCCATGATGTATCCAAATAATAGACTCTTTTAATAGCCACGCATCTTCGGTCTTTCTCCACAAACTCCACATTTCATAGCCACGTTTCAATGAATGAGAGCTATTATCAAGCAATCCAATTCTAAGGTTGGAACTTTGATTTGCCATTTATCCTCCAAAACTCTCCACCAGCAGACTCTCAAACAGCCCCTCAACCTGCGAGCCTAAAACGGCGAGCCTCAAATGGCGAGCCCCGCCTCGGACGTGTGCCCGTCAGGGTATATCATCCCCGAAGGGGGCATCCTCCCTCTCAACGACTCGACCCGCGCCACCACGCCCGCAAACGCAACCGTAGGGGCGACCCACCCAAGGCTGACTCGCTTCTCGTCTGGCAAGGTTTTCCAGCCAGACAGGTTGATTGTTGGCATTGACGGGTCGCCCCTACCCATTGAATGCCTCATGTAATAATGATTCAAACAACCCCTCCACCTGCCTTTCAGCCGCATTCTCGCGATCATCCAACCGCTTGAGGAAGAGGAGATACGAAAACTGCTCGATCGCATCGAGCGGGTTGGTCAATCCCCCGTCCAGAACTTGTCCCAGAGGGCATCAACTTGGCTGCGGAGTTTAGGGTCGGTGAGCATGGGGATATTTAATCTTCTGCTGATTGAAATTTCAAAGACGGCATTGTGGGTATCTGATCGTTTTCCCAACTTTTCCAGTTGAAACATTTCTGTTCTTTAGCTTTTTTATACTGTTCCACTGATTTGCTAAACTTGTCTAACGAAAAATTCTTTAACTCGCCGATAACAATATCATCTTTATCACTTAGACCAGTAACTCTAATGAGACCATTTACATCAACAAGTATTGACGTATGTGGCGTTCCGATAAAATTGTAAATAACAACTTTTCCATTAAAACCTAAATCTTGTATCATTGCTTTTGCATCGACCGTCATTTGCAATATTTCACTTGGGCTAGAGCCATCTCCTTTGAATCTGCCTCTAGGCATAGGAGTGATTAGAGCCCAGCGCTCTGCACCTAGCGATTTGATATATGGTACTAGCTCAGGTAAAGAATTCTTAACAGTGGGCGTAACTACAGTATTCACCCCAATCCAATTTAGCCAAGACTTTATTTTAGACGCTTCAACAATAATTTTTTCAAAATTCGCATTCCCCCTGATGTTGTTGTGAATATCCTTAGCCCCGTCTATGCTAACATTGATTCGAAGGCGAGTGCTGGGGTGCACATTACTTGATTTTAAACGTGACAACAGTTGAGTGGTTCCATTAGTAGTGATTGTTAAATAAAATCCTTCTGATATAAGCCAGTTTGAAAACTCACCAATCCTTTTGTCGATTCCTGGTTCACCGCCACTAATACTTACATGCTTCAATCCGATGGCTTTAATAGCGTAAAGAAACTTTTTGACTAAAGGCAAGTCAATGTCAACACTAGTTTTTGGCGATGAGGCAGCTCTACAGTGAGTGCAAGCCAGATTGCACTTGAGGGTAATTTGAACGCATAGAGTTTCTAACAGATCAATCATTTTTCTTCGCTTTCCAATAATTCAACAGCAGATCGATAATCCTTTATTAATGCAATTTCTCTTCCCGCCCATAGTCCTTCGGTGACCTTATATATTGGACAATCAATCGTAAAAGCCGAATTGTTTTTAATTTCGCCTCGTAGAAAACTTGCTTTGATCATCAAAGATTCAATTACGCCCACGCATTCATATAGTGGGATATTAAATATCCCATAATTGGAGTTGGTTATTTTAATTTTCCCTTTTACTCTTTTATTGGTTTGCCTAATAGCAATAACAGGATTACCGATTTCTCCATAAATAAAAAACGGACACACTATTAGATTGAAATCATTTATCCATCTTAATGACCAAAATTTGTTTTTTTGTCTTACTTTACTGGCATTTCGTGGGATCTTTAATTCATTTACCGCAACCAATTGTTTCTCTGAATTTATAGGCACGATAACATCTAAATCATTTAACTCAGAAATTGGCGAATGAAAAAAACCTCCACTCCCAGATAAAGTCAAATCTTCAACACGCAAATAATAAAAATCTGCTATCTCTTTAAGTAAATCTTTAATTTCACTTTCTCCATAAACATCCAATATCATGGGCGGATAGACTATTTTTGTGACTGATTCTTTGGGAATAGCATTTAGGCTATTCCACATACCGTTTGCCCTATCAAAGCCAAACCTACAAGCTAATTCCTGGACATGTAAATCGTCAACCGTCCTTCTATTGTTATTTTCCATATAGTGAATTGTCTTATACCATTTCTCTTCACCTTTGACTTTTAGTATATTACCTTCTTGAAAACATTCTTGAGTTGAGTAAACTAATTTGGCATAAAAATTATTCTTGTCTTCGTGCAAATATGGTGCCAGCATATAAAAGCACAATCTTACGCTTTTCTGCTCACAAATTAACCACAAAATATTATCTTCCACTTTCGACCACCAGTTTTATCAAGGGATCTACCAACACCCAAATCGATATTAACAAAACAGATATGCTTAGAAGTTTGGTAGAAATCCTTTCAGGATAAATCTTCGAGTAATTACTGGCTTTTAATGCAAATAATCTCAAGTTCAGTAATGCGTCAGGATTATAAGTACCGAAAGTTTCTTGAAAGTAAGTAATGTGGGCATTCTTCTTTTCAGTCTCACTTTGGGCTTTTAAATCTTCATAAAATTTGACGGGGTCTTTTTCATCTACATATTTGTATTTTTGGAACCAATTTGGCATCAAGATATTAATTGCGTTGTAAATTTTGACGTTTATTGGTTGCTCAGCCTTTGAACCACTTGTATGTCTTGATGTAACAGATTGAAGAGAATACAGCAAAGAGATCAAGGCACATAAAAAAGAAAACAACAAAAGCAAAGACGTAAATATTTCTAAGGGGGTGGCAAAGGATATTTTTTGGTTGATGATAGCTCCTGATACACCCATTATGCCGACTCCAACGGTTACATTCAGAATTATTTTATTATCTAAATCTCCCAAGAAAGAAGCATATTGATCTATCATTTTTAGACGCAACTCCTCAATCTGTTCATTTCCCTGCCGTATTTTTTGTAAAGTGTTGTATATATCAATCCAATCATTTTGAATGAAGAAACCAGCAGCATTTGTGAAGTATGCCATCCCTTCCTCAAAAGCATTAAATAAAATTCCAGGCAAATGATTTTCTTTCGCAGCAGACATGTCGGATAATCTATCTCCAACAACAGCCAAAATTTTCTCTGTTTGAAGAAAAGTATTTATCATCATTTTTTTGTGGGAACTACCTTCATCGCTAGTCCTGATACCACTATCATTGAGATGAATTTCAACTGACGAAAGATTTAATCCCAATGCAACAAGCTCTTCTGTCGTCTCTTGGATAAGCAAATTTGGGCGAGCAGAAAGTATGATGATTTTATATCCATCAGCGATCAATTTATTTAATATCGTTATGGAATTAGAAAAACTATCAGCTTTGAATTTCTTGATACCATCAGACGAATCCAATATTTCAGCAAATCTTTTATAGGTAACAGATTCTTTGTTACCAAAACATTTAAGTAAATAATAATCTTTTTTTATTTCTTCCAAAGAAATATCAATATCAAATTCCTTCTTTAGAATTTTCTGTTTCCTTATTGAAGTATCAACAATTGTGTTATCAAGATCGAAAACAATCGAATATTTAGCATTAGCGCTCATTTCGGCATCCTTTTGGGTACTTTACTTTGTCTGGTGAAACAGATTAGTTGTTATTTTAAAGCACATGATAGAAAAATTTCACCTAAAACTGCTTATATTTTTATGCAGCAGTTTTAAGCTTGTTTACCATTTCTATAATTTCTTTCACTTCCTTCTCCGTAAACCACCGCGCCAAACATATCCAGCAGCGGCTCGTACAAGTCAGTGGTTTCGAGATGGCGCTTCTGCAAAAACACACTTTGCACGGCGCGCAAAAAGCGAATCTGGTCAGCATTGTAGTTGTGTTGGGGGATGTAAGTTTCAGGTTGTCGAGCCAGCACTTCCCCATTTTCGCGGTACAACGTGTAATCGCTACCCCCATTCCACGGCTCGGCATCGTAGCCATCCACGGGGATTTCGATCTTCACCTTGGAATGGTCGCGTAAATACCAACCCGCCCTTTCCAACTGCGGGTCGATGATTTCCTTGCGGGTTTTTTCCTCACTAATTCGGCGCAAAGCCCACCTCATAATCTAGATGGCGCAATTATACGGTGAAAACCCATCTTTTAATGGTTTTCCACCATCCCAACCCTGCAAGCCCGCCTCCCCACCCCTTTCAAACAAAAATGCAAATCCCATATATGGGGGGTCTCCCCGCCCGCCTTGGGGTGTGTTGACATGTGTTGAGATGTGTTGACATCTGTTGACATCTGTTGAGGTCTCCCCGGCTTTGGAGGTCCCTGAAACGCCCAAAAATGCCGATTCCACACCCCCATATGTGGGGGGTGGCAAATTACAAAACCTGCCTCCCATAGGGGCGACATCCTGCCGCCCAGGGCACGCCCACACGTAGGGGCGACTCACCCAGCGCTGACCACATCCCCATCCGGCAAGACTCACTCCCCCGAAAGGACGTCTGCTGGGGATGGAAGAGTCGCCTATACCTATAAACCGCGCACCCGCCCACTCCTGCGCCATGCCTCTGCCGCCACCACCAACGGATGCCGCGCCTCCACCTCCGCTCCCTGCCTGATCTGCATCCGGCACGCCGCACCGCTGGAAATCAGCGCCTGAGTCCCAGCCAAATTCCTAATTTTAGGAAGCACGCCCAACTCACCCACCTGCATCGCAAGCGCGTAATGTTCGGCATCGTAACCGAACGTGCCCGCCATGCCGCAGCAGCCCGCATCGATCACGTCCACGTCAAAGCCCAGAGATGTGAGCATCTCCACCGTCGCAGAAACGCCAGCCGGCAAGCCATCCGCTGCCATGCCTTCGGCGCGTTGATGACAATGAGGATGAAGCGTTATCTTTTTTTGTTCATCTTCGAGATTTACCCCTAATTCCCTCAGATTGACTACGCGCAGGAGAAACTCATCCACGAGCCAGACCCGCTTGATGAGGGACTGAAGTTCCTCGCGGCGATCTGGCAACAGGGATGGATATTCATGCTTGAGACAATACACTTCCGGCGGCTCGCATCCCACCACGCTCAAGCCTGCGCCGCCATCCAGACGGTGGATCTCCGCCAGAACTTTTTCCGCGTGCCGACGCGCCGCATCCAGAAAACCTTTTGAAAGTAATGAAGCGCCCGCCCCAATCACCGGCAGGATTTTCACCTCATAGCCGAGCGCATTCAAAATATCGATTGCAGCTTCTTCCACTTCCGGCTCGATGTAATGCGAGAACACATCCGAGAGCAAGATCACCTTTTTATCGAAAGCAGCCTCGCGCTTCAAACGAGCCGACCGGGCAAAGGATGGAAATGGCCTTTCGGCTGTGATGCCCAATGTCTGCGCGATCAACCGGCGCGACCAATCTGTCTGCATGAACCAATTGGTCAGCGGCGCAAATGGGCTCAACCACTTTGCCGCGACGTGAAAATATCCAAACAAATAATCGCGCAGCGGGCGGCGATGACGTTTGAAGTATTGATTCATGAATTCATATTTCAATTTGGGCATATCCACACCGCTCGGGCATTCCGAGGTACAGCCTTTGCAAGCCAGACACAGGTCGAGGGATTTGAAGACCGCTTCCTCCATGTCGTTCCCCAAAGGGGACGCTGTGCGAGCCGAAGGCGAAGCAATCTCTCCGTCAATGAGGGGATTGCCGCGTCGGGGCGAACCCCCTCCTCGCAATGACATGAGCCCCCGCAACAAATTCGCCCTGCCTCTGGTGCTAAAGGCTTCATCCCGCGTTGCCTGAAAGGATGGGCACATCACACCGGTTGTTTTTCGGCACACGCCCTGCCCGTTGCACATTTCAATCGCCCCGGTCAGACCATGCTCATGGCTGAAATGCAGTACAGGCTCCCACGCCTTTGCCTGATAGGTTTCACCATAACGCAGGTTCGTGTCCATTGGCGGCGCAGCGAACAATTTGTGGGGATTCAAAATATTGTCAGGGTCAGCTGCTTTTTTTAGCAAGCGCATGGCATCGGTCACTTCACGTCCATACGTGCGCTCGATGAATTCGCCGCGCGCCAAACCGTCACCGTGCTCACTGCTCATGGAGCCGCCC
>JAHDWC010000106.1:6219-14499 GCA_023382575.1 Anaerolineales bacterium | reverse complement strand
CTTCCTCGCGCAGGAGGAGATCCGATGAGCCGCGACCGAATCAACAAACTTTTGAATCGCATCCCCACACATTTCATCGTCATCTTGATGATCCTCATCTGGGTGGTGCCGACATTTGGACTGCTGGTTACTTCATTACGTCCGTCGCAGGCGATTAACACATCCGGCTGGTGGACTGTGCTCTCGCCTCCACGCGGTGCGACGGAATACAGTCAATATTGCGCCTCCTGTCACGGCGACGATGGGTCTGCCCTGCCCCAAGCGGATCTGACCAACCCAGAGTTGGTCGCACAATTCCCGCGTTCCTTGCAATTGCTGGCTTCTCTGCGCAAAGAGATCAACGGACAGCCGCACATGCAAAGCACGCCAATACCTGAAGCGCAAGCCGCCGCAGACATTGCCGTCTATCTGAAACAGATTTCCGGCATCGAAGTCCAGCCACGATTCACCTTCAGCAATTACATCGACGCACTGGTCGGCTACCGCGGCACAAGCAATTATCAGCAAGATTGCGCTGCTGGGACAGCTCCACTCGACATCAATTGTGATGCGAGTGATTTGCTCAACCCACGCGGCATGGGACGCGCCTTCGTCAACAGTTTGCTTGTCACCATTCCAGCCACTTTCCTTCCGATTTTATTTGCCGCTTTTGCAGGCTATGCCTTCGCCTGGCTGGACTTTAAAGGTCGCTTCCTGCTCTTCGCAATCTTGGTCGGCTTGCAGGTCGTGCCACTGCAAATGACGCTCGTCCCGATCTCGCGCTTGTATGCCCAACTCGGATTGAACGGAACCTTCCTCGGCGTTTGGCTTTTCCACACCGGCTTTGGAATGCCATACGCGATCTATCTCATGCGGAATTTCCTCGGCTCGCTGCCGCGTGACTTGTTCGAGTCTGCATACCTTGATGGCGCCTCACATTGGACGGCGTTCTATCAACTCGTGCTTCCACTGGCAATGCCTGCCATCGCTTCGCTTGGCATCTTCCAATTCCTGTGGGTTTGGAACGACCTCCTGGTGGCATTGGTCTTCCTCGGCGGCACCACCCCCGTGATGACTTATCAGATCAGCAACATGGTCACATCACTGGGCGCGGGCTGGCAATTGCTCACGGCTTCGGCATTCCTTTCCATGTTGTTGCCGATGATCGTCTTCTTTGGCTTGCAGCGTTATTTTGTGCGCGGCATGCTGGCTGGCGCGGTAAAAGGCTAATTGAACACATCGCTGCTGGAATTACTCCAGAATCAAATCGACATCACGCGCGTTCCATTCAGTGAGCGCGGCTCACGCCTGCTCGTTTATCAACATCCAGACCGGGCGAGTTTGTTCATCAAGCTTGCAGAGCGGCTAATCCGTATTGAACCGGGCATCGAGAGCTATCTGCATCGTCTGCCGTTCATTGACGATCTTTGCTTTGTCCATGAACAAGGTGAGCCACTCAAGTTCACAACGACCACATCGCCAAACTTGCTCACGTTTCATACCCGTGCAGGCGATATCCAACTTGCATTTCAAGATGAAACTACGCTGGCATTTGGTCTGCCAGCACACACCAAAATCGGAGTCCGTTTTCGAGTGCGTACCACCCACTGGCGCAAAACGGATTCCGGCGGCGAGTTGAATCACGTCCATAATCTCCGATATCGTGTAAAAAATGGCGAGCTGATTCAAAATGAAATTCACAATAATGGGCCTGACACATCGATGGAACTCACGATCCATGCAAATGAAGATTGCGCCCTCGCGCTTCACATCGCAGACGATGACTGGACAGACTCAGCAAAGCCTTTCTCTGCTGTGAGCGAATCGGCCAAACGCCGCTGGGATTCATGGTTTGCATCCGCGCCGGAAGTGCCAGAAGCCTATCGCTCCAAGTATGCCTACGCCTGGTGGGTCATGGCGAATAACCTCATCAGCCCGTCGGGCTTTGTGACTCACGAAGCGATGGTTCCCACCAAGGCGTTTTATGTCGGCATGTGGTTGTGGGATAGCGCCCTGCATGCGATTGCCTATCGTCATATTGACCCTGAACTCGCGCGGAATCAAATCCGTGTGATTTTGGCAAATCAACTCCCTGACGGCATGCTGCCAGATACCATCTTTGACGAAGGCATCGTCGCGGAAATTGGACATCCGTTTCATGGACGAGTCACCAAGCCGCCGATTCTGGCATGGGCGGCGATGAAAATCCATGAAGTTGCACCGGATATAAATTTCCTAAAAGAAATCTACGAACCGCTCAAACGCTGTAATGAATGGTGGTTCGAACACAACGACGATGATCATGATGGCGTCATCCAATACACCCATCCATATTCATCAGGATTGGATGATAGTCCGCTGTGGGATCATGGCATGCCAGTCGAGTCGCCAGACATCAACACCTATCTCGCCATGCAGATGGAATGTCTGGCAGAGATAGCAAACATCCTTGGCAGACAAGACGAAGCTTTGGAGTGGCGGAAAAGATCTGAGTCCCAGGTGAAGCGCATGATCGAACATCTTTGGGATGAAGAGGCTGGGATGTTCCTCGCGTTACACAACGAGAGTCCGATTCCTGTTGTCACACCTTTCAACCTGCTGCCAATATGGACTGGCAAATTGCCGCAGAACATCACGAGGCAGTTACTCGCGCATCTCACCAACCCAGATGAGTTTTGGGGACGTTATGCACTGCCAACGGTTGCCTACAATGACCTGGCATATGACTCTGCCAAAATGTGGCGCGGACCGGTGTGGGCGAATGTCAATTATTTTTTTGTCGAGGCATTGCAGCGAATTGGTGAACACGAGCTCGCTTCTGAATTGCGTGAGAAAACCTTGAACCTTATTACGGTTCAAGCGGGCATGCGCGAATATTACGACTCGCAGACGGGCAAACCACCTGCCACTGCCGCACCCATTTTCGGCTGGAGCGCTGCGACATTTATCGACCTTGCCATTCAGGCAAACGAAACTAAAAAGGAACAAATTAAGAAAGATGGATAAAGCATTTTGGTATAAGAACGCCGTATTTTATGAAATCTCTGTACGCGCATTCAAAGACAGCAATGGCGATGGTCATGGTGACTTGCGCGGATTGACCCAGAAACTTGATTACTTGCAAACCCTCGGCGTGGATTGCATCTGGATCATGCCGATCTATCCTTCGCCGCTGAAGGATGACGGTTACGACATCGCGGATTATTACAACGTGGATCCTGCCTATGGTTCACTAGACGACTTGAAGCTGTTGATCGAAGCGGCCCATACCCGTGGACTTCGCATCATCATGGACCTGGTGCTGAATCACACCTCCGATGAACATCCCTGGTTTCAGGCTGCTCGCGCCGATAAAAATTCACCTTATCGAAATTACTACGTGTGGAGTGACACCGATCAAATATACAAAGATGCGCGTATCATCTTTGTCGATACCGAGTCTTCCAATTGGACATGGGACGAAAAGGCGGGACAATATTTCTGGCATCGTTTTTATTCCAGCCAACCGGACTTGAATTACGACAATCCCAAGGTGCAGGAGGAAATGCTCAATGTGGCACGCTTCTGGCTTGACCTTGGCATCGATGGTTTCCGCGCGGACGCGGTCCCGTATCTCTTTGAGCGCGAAGACACCAACTGTGAAAACCTGCCTGAAACACACGCCTACCTCAAACGCTTACGCGCTTTTATGGAGGAGCATTATCCGGGGCGGATTCTGCTCTGTGAGGCGAATCAGTATCCCGAAGATGTGAGGCGCTACTTCGGGGATGGCGATGAGTTTCACATGGGTTTCCATTTTCCGATCATGCCACGCATCTTCATGGCGATCAAAAAAGAACGCTACAAAGACATGGAAGAGATCATGCGCCGCACGCCGCCCATTCCTGAGAATTGTCAGTGGTGTACCTTCCTGCGCAACCATGATGAACTGACGCTGGAAATGGTCACGCCAGAGGAACGTCAGTGGATGTGGGAGAATTATGCGCCCGAGCCGCGCATGAAATTGAATTTTGGGATTCGCCGCCGCCTCGCGCCGCTGTTGGATTTTGATCGCCGCAAGATCGAACTGGCGAATTCGCTTCTTTTCACTTTGCCCGGTACGCCCATCGTTTACTATGGGGATGAGATCGGCATGGGTGATAATATCCACCTGCGGGACCGCAATGGAGTCCGCACGCCAATGCAATGGGAGGATTCGCTCCATGCGGGCTTCACGGAAGGCAAGCCATTCTCCAAACCCGTCACTGGGAAACTGGGATATAAGTTGGTCAATGTCGCGGCGCAGATGGAAGACTCCGATTCACTTTTCCACACGATCAAGCGGATGATCGCTGTCCGCAAGCGTCATGCCGCCTTTGCCAGCAGTGGCATGGAATGGGTGGAGGCGAATAATCCGGCTGTGGCGGTCTATCTCCGCCATTACGAAGACGATACGATGTTGATCATCAATAACTTGAGTTCATCCGAGCAGACTATTTGCCTGCCTGTGGAATATCAAAGGGAGTGCCTCGATTTGCTGAAAGACGCATCCATTTCGTTGACGGAAGAGATGAAGATACAGCCTTACGCTTACCTCTGGCTGCACATGCAGAAACCTTAAATTCGCCGCGCACATTGGTGGCGCCAAAAAGAGGAAACACGATACTCTAAAGCGTTGATCAGCAGGGAGTGGTTGGATGACACTCCCTGTTTTCATGCCTTAAGTAGGAATATGTTATAGTCGCCCTATGAGTAGCACCTTCTATTTTTCAAAACATCAACCATGAAACATCTGCTCAGTTTCATGCTGATAGTGACAGTCACAATCGCGGCCTGCGGCTCGCCTGCTCCAACCACGGGATCTGAACCTGTCACACTCACAGTCTTCGCTGCCTCATCTCTCACTGACGCGTTTACAGAAATTGGTGCCGCATTTGAAACCGCCAATCCCGGCATTACTGTCACATTCAATTTTGCCGGGTCACAGGCTCTGCGTACGCAAATCGAAGAGGGTGCTCCGGTGGATGTCTTTGCCTCCGCAAACACTAAAGAAATGGATACATTGGTCAGCAACGGCTTTATCGAACAGGGTACCCCGCTTCTCTTCCTGACGAATAAGCTGGTTGTCATTCTCCCAGCGGATAACCCCGCTGGGATCGCTTCTTTGGAAGACCTTGCCAAACCCGGCACAAAATTGGTCTTTGCCGCTGAAGAAGTCCCGGTTGGGAACTACTCCCGTCAGGCGTTGGAGTTAATGAACGCGACCTATGGCGCCGACTTCAAAGACAAGGTGATCGCAAACATCGTCTCCAATGAAGATAATGTCAAGCAGGTGCTGGCCAAAGTCCAATTGGGCGAAGCGGATGCGGGCATTGTGTATACCTCTGACGCGGTTGCAGCACCGGAATTACAGAACATCGAAATCCCTGTAGAAATGAATGTGTTTGCAAAGTATCCGATTGCAGCTTTGAACGAGTCCGCTCACGCCGAAGTGTCTGAAGCGTTCATTGCGTATGTCTTGTCTGAGGAAGGGCAGACTGTGCTTGCCAAATGGGGGTTCGGTCCCAAACCGTAACAACAGCAAGGTACACTTGCTGTACTTGAAACGCTATGAAGAGGCGTAAAGCAACCAATCATCCAACTGCTCCAAGAGGATACCTGTTATGGGTATTCCTGATCCCCAGCGTGGTCTTGCTGTTTTTCTTTGCAATCCCATTAGCAGCACTGATCTACCGATCCTTTGAACCTGACTTTTTGGAGAATGCCCTCTCCCCACTGGCCTTTCAAGCTCTGACCCTCAGCCTGGTCACAAGTTCGATCACAACCATAATCGCTTTCGTATTTGGAACGCCGCTGGCGTATCTGCTGGCGCGTTGGAAATTCAAGCATAAGGCTTGGGTTGAATTATTCCTCGATTTGCCCGTCGTGCTCCCGCCCTCTGTGGCGGGACTGGCGCTGTTAGTTGCGTTTGGGCGGCGTGGTCTGTTTGGGTCTTTGCTGGGGGAGTTGGGCATCAGCCTGCCTTTCACCACAGCGGCGGTGATCTTCGCACAGCTCTTCGTGGCAGGTCCGCTTTTCGTCCGGTCGGCGCGGATTGGCTTTGGGCATGTGGACAAGCAACTTGAGGAGTCCGCTTATGTGGAAGGCGCGAACCATTTGCAAATGTTCCATGAGATCATGATCCCACTATCCATGCGGGCGCTCGCCAGCGGCGCGATCTTGACGTGGACGCGCGCCTTGGGTGAGTTTGGGGCGACCATCCTCTTTGCAGGAAACCTCGAAGGTGTGACCCAGACCATGCCGATCGCGATTTATCTGGGCTTTGAGCGCAATTTAGGGGTGGCGTTGGCGCTCTCGGTGGTTTTGATTGTTGTCTCTGTGATCCTGCTCATGATCACCAAGAAACTGGACCCTTCCGATTCTGATTGAAGTTGGACTGTCATAGAATCACTGACTCAATCCCCCATGTTAAGCTCATATCTTTGCTTTCAACGCATATTCCGATATAAAGCGGATGGCTGTGCTGACGCCGTCTTCGGCGGCGATGCGCTGCCCCAAGGCGGCGGCGCGCTGTTGGATCTCAGGGGACTGCGTCCCGGCTGCGATGGCGCGCTGCAGGTTGGAGGCTGTCAGTTTGGTGAACGGAATGGGGGGAGGTCCAACGCCCAACTGGGAGATGCGTTTACCCCAGTAGAACTGGTCGAAGACGAAGGGGATGACGCAGGATGGTACCCCCGAACGAAGTGCATAAGCGGTGGTTCCTGAGCCGCCATGATGAAAGATCATCGACATGCGAGGGAAGAGCCAGCCATAGGGGACGTCGTCGATCTTGAAGATGCTCTCAGGGAAAGATAAACTCCCGACCCCACCCCAGCCCGAATGAAGAATGATGCGCTGCCCGGTGCGCTGCGCGGCTGTTAGGATGATGTCATTGACACGGTGTGGGTGCTTGACGGGCATGCTTCCAAAACCGATGAAGACCGGTGGGCGGCCGGCAGCTAGAAAATCCAGTAAGGGCTGGGGGGGATTCCAAGGCTGTTCCTCTGCAAACCAGTAGCCAGTGATGTGAATATGCTCGTTCCAGTCGGAGGGACGCGATACGACATACCGACTAAAGCCGTTGAGGATGGGGTATTGGCGGGTGCCCAGTCGGTCGAAGTAGCCTTTGACGGGCAGTGGCGGGAGGTTAAGTGTGTCGACCCGCCATTGATTGATGGTCGAGCGAAACATCTGCCAGACGAGCTGTTCGCCCAGAGAGTAGGTCATGCGGTTATAACCGGGCAGTGACAAGGCTGGAAAGCCCATGAGCGGGCTTGTGCCGGTGCGCGCCAATGGGATGACAGACGCCATCAGCATGGGCAAGTTGTATTTTTCCGACAGGTCAAACCCGTATAAGCCGCCGGGGAGTTGGTTGATGATGAGGTCGGTTGCGCCCAGATGCGGGTGAGAGAGGCTGTGGGCGTAGGTTTTAGCGAGGGTGGTAAACGAGCGCACCAAGCCCCACATGTCGGCGCCAGCGCCTGCGACCAAGGCTTGCGCGTCGCCGGGGATGGGATGAACCTCCAGCCCCAAGGCGGCTATGAGAGGGGTAAAGCTCTCAAAGGTGATGAAGCGGACTTGATGTCCGGCTGATTTCAAGCCTTGGCCGAGGACGGCATAGGGCTGAACGTCACCGCGCGAGCCGAGAGCCAGGATGGTGATGTGCATGGAGATGGGGGTTGGCGATGTGACCTTATCCGTTTCGATCTGGCAGACCTAGAGCCCGAATGACTGTGTGACCGTGTTGACGACGCTGTCGATCAGGTCAGAGTTCATGAGTATGATGATATCAAACAGGGTGCAGAGTGCGACCAGCCCAATGGCTTTTGCCAGTTTTCTGAGGTTGCTCTCGGCGGGGGTTTGGGCGAGGATGGCTTCATTATAGAAGATGATGGTCTGGGCGACGAGGAACCATATTCCAAAAGCGGGGAAGGCGACGAGTGTGGCAAGCAATGACAAGGTGTGGGCGAGGGGCATGCCTGCGGCGGGTGTTTCTTCGGCAAGCAAGGGCAATGCGATGAGACTGGTGAGGATGAAGAGAACCAAGCTGATGCCGAAGATAATCAACTGCATGTAGTAGGTGCGACGGTATTCGGCACTGACGACACTACGGTTGACGATCTTGATGAGTGCGACCGAAAATGGGATAGGGAGTAACAGGAAGCTGATGGAACTGGCGGCCAAGCCCTGTGCGGAGAAGACTTGTGTGCCGGCTTGCGTTTCGCCGCCGAGGATGCTGGAAGCTGTGAGGTTGACGATGACATAGACGACTATGAAGAAATA
>JAHDWC010000106.1:421-6209 GCA_023382575.1 Anaerolineales bacterium | reverse complement strand
TCATGTATTCTTTGAACTGTTCATGCTGTTCCTTTTTGAGTTCGTCGGTGATGTGGGTGTGGACCCACTTGGGGTTTAGGATGCCTTTGATGAGGGTTTTGGGGAATTGAACCAGGAAGAACAATAGTTGAAAGAGGAAGTTCTCGACTTCGATAAATACGCTGGATAGGTTGATCTGCATTGATGCTCCTGAGGTTCTGATGGTTTTTAAGGGGTTTTATCTGCTTTTTGTTAACTGATTGCCTGTAGTTTAAATGACAACATGGATATTTGATAGAGGATATTTGGGGGGATGGAAATGGGCGCCAGCCCTGCCCCGCTGGTTCGATCAGGGCTGGCAAGTAGCTATGAGGTGGGGTTAGAGAGTCTTGCTCTGGGTGAGTTCGCCGATGCCGCCAGGGAGGTCTTTGGCGGTTGCGCTGATAGTGACTGTGGTCCCGGCTGAGACGGTGGTGGTGGCGGTGTACTGCCACAAGCCTGAACCGGGGCCAGTCTCAATGGCATCGTTGGTTTCGAGGATGGCGCCTTCCCCGTTGCGGATGGTGACCTGGACGTTGCTGACGCTGAAGTCGTCGATGGCTTTGATGCGGATGATGTTCCCGACTGCGCCGGTGTAGGTGGAGAGGTCGATCTCTTTGACCTCAGGGGCATTGAGGGCGTCGGCTACCATGACGGCAAAGGCTGACATGTCGCGGTCTTTGCCAGCCAATTCATAGAGTTGACGGGCTTCGTCGTCGGCCATGACGATGTTGCCGTATTCGACGGCGGCGGTGAAGCGTTGGCGTTGGGCTAGCTGGGCTTCGGAGGGCGGTCCGTCGCTGGTGGTGGGTTTGATGTAGGCATAGATCTTGCCGTAGCGCTTTTTGAAGACCATATCGCCCATGGCGCCGCGGAACTCAAGGATGGTGGGGTGTAACTTTGCTTTGGTCATTTTCGTTTTCCTTTTCTGAAAAAACGGTTGGTTAAGGACGCCCCCCAGATATGGGGGTCGCCAGCAGGGCTAAACCAAATGCTTCGCAACGTTATTCCGGTTGATTGAGTTTGCTATTCCTTCGCTAGTCCTTCGCTATTCCTTCGCTGATGGTTTCGTTGTCCTTGGTGAGGTTTGGCTGTGGGAGAGGCGAGATCAGTCCCTACCGCTATCAGAGTTATCTGAAGTTGAAACTCGAAGGTCAGCCATGAAGACGAGTTTCCTGCATCAACGCACATACACCCGTTCCAGCGGGTTGAAGGATACCTTCGGTGATTTCATCTGCAAACAGTGTGGCAGTTTCGTCTCTGCGGCGGCCCTGCTGGCGGGTGTGCAGAATCGCAATCACTGTCCCTATTGCCTGAGTTCACGTCACCTCGATCTGTTCGAAGCCGGAGATCGACTCTCGGCTTGCAAAGGCGTCATGTCTGCGATCGCATTGACATGGAAGCGCAGCTCGAAGAAGTATGCCCGCCTGCATGACGGCGAATTAATGCTGGTGCATTGCTGTCAGGAGTGCGGCGGGTTGTCCATTAACCGCATCGCTGCCGACGATGACAGCTCCGCCCTGCTGGCTTTGTTGGATACCGTCCTGGGCCTCGACCCGCAACTGGTCACGGCTTGTGATGCGCATGGCATCGAGCTTTTGGATGTGGAAGATGAGGGGTTGGTCAGGCGGTGTCTGTTCGGGGATGGGTGATGTAAAGAATAAGGGGCGATGCATGCATCGCCCCTATGGGTGTCTGATGAGAGGATTGGGATGGGTTTATGGCGCGTCCCAAGTGATCTCTGTCCAGTGGACGGGATGGTCGGTGGTCGATTCAGGCGGCAGGATGTAGACTGGATTGCGGGCGGTCAGGTCGTCAGACAGAAAGATATGATCGATGCGATTCTCGCCAGACATATCCACGCCAGCGTCGCTGATCTCGGTGGGATAGGTGCTGGTCCAGACATTGGTGTAGACGCTGTCAATGCGCTGATAGGCTTCCTCATAGTCGCGCAGGTTGAAGTCACCCAGAGCGATGACGTAGGGTTTGCCTTGCGAACGCGCCAGAAGCGATTCGGCAAAGGCCAGCATGGAGGTGTCCGAGCCGTCAGGGTGGACGTTGTAAATGGTGAAGCGCGCGCCATCGACCTCGATCTCTGCTTCGGCGATGCCGGTTTCGTCCTTGTCGCTGTAGGTAAAGGCTGTGCGCGTATTTTGCAAGGGATACTTCGACAAGATGGCCGTCCCGTATGTGCCTGTGACGGTGGTCGGCCCATAATAGGAATAGTATCCAAGGTTCTCGGCAAAATACAGGACATAGTCATTGTTGTTGAGCGAGATACGGGTAGAGTCAGATTCCTGCAAGGCCAGGATATCCGGCGAGACTTGTCGGATCAACTCAAGCTGGGCAGCGAACGAGCGCTCGCCAAAGTCATCATTGGATTGTTGCGTGTTGAAGGTCATGACCATGATGGAAGTCCGCACCGCGTCAATGACTTGGACGCGCGGGGCGGGCAGGGCATGGAAAACTGTGACTCCGAAGATCGCTACCAGCAGGAGCGCCCAACCCCAATGCGGTGAGCCCGCGGGCTGTTTTTCGGTCAGGGAGTCCGTCCGCTTGGCGCGCAATGTGAAGAGGGTGATGAGTCCCGCGATCAGGAAATAGGACAGCCAGAATTTGTCACGGAAGAAGGGGCTGATCGGTTTGACATAGCCCCAGACGTTCGTGAATATATGGGCGAAGATGAGCAGGGTGATGATGAGTCCACCGAGCAGGACGCCAGAGATCAGCGTGCCAGACGTGGGGTTCGCTACGCGAATCTGTTTTACGAACAAGCGCATATCGACGAAGAGCACCGGGAAGAGCAACAACAGCAGTCCCAACGGGATGTGCTGAAGCAACGTCGGGGCGGTGACTACGGCAGGCGCAGAATCAGGCGTCGGCGGGAATGGGACGCGCTGTGCCATCAGCGTAGCGGTCAATGCGGCGGTGAAGAGCAGGTTCCAGATCACGAGTCCGCCCGGAGTGATGCGGTCCAGCAGATCGGCTCGAAAGAACGCCACCGCCACCCATCCCAACGAGAGCAGGCTGATCACGATGACGATCAGCGTGTAATTCGCTTCCGTCCAGCGCGCGATCACTGCCGGTGCGGAGAAGGCAAACCACAGCATGGTGAGGACAAGCAACAACCCCAGGATGGGAGCCAATCCGCTTTTCGTCTCTGCAACAGGGCGCGCTTCATTCTTGACTGAGAGTTGAGTCAGCAATAGGCCGAGGACGATGCCCAAGCCCCAGCCCAGCCACGCGCCAGCCGGAATCAGCGAATATTCGAGCCCGTCGCCAACCGTCCGCAACAGTACCGAGAGTCCGACGGCCAGCCCAAGCCCGGCGGCGCTCCACAAGTCGATGCGAGACTCTACGTCGCTTGTCAGATTTGCCTTGAGCAAAAGCAGAAGCAAACTCAAGGAAGCAAAGGTGGACAAGCCAGCAGCCAACATGCGATCCGCGGTATTCAAGTTTGGAAGCAGTCCGCGCGCCATGAACAACACGGCGAACGTGAGCCAGGTCAATAGGCGCGGATATTTTTTATAGAAGGGAATCAACAGCGCAGGCGTAAATAAGAACAGCACCCCCAGTGCTTTTTCATCCAGTTTCGAATTCATCAAATCCAGAATGTAAATGGATTCGATGAGCGTGCCAACAGACTGGATAAAGAACAGGGTCATGATGGCGAACGCTACGGCAATCGACAGGGATTTCTTCATATCCTTCCTCCATCTCCAAGAACAAGGCGTATTGTGTGTGGACTGCGCGATTATCGCACAGAAATCAAAACTTTAATGCCGCGTTTCACCTAGCCACCCGACAGGGGAATTTTTCTTTGAGCGGGTATATCATCCATTCATCCATAAGCCCACAAATCTGGAGCCCCTCATGAAGCATGCACATCTTTGGAAGTTTATCGCCCTCGTCGAGTTCGCCATCGCCGCAGTGGTCATCCTGCTGGATCTGTTCATCCCCACCCTGATCCTCTTAGGGATGACCATCCTCTCGCTGTTCGTCCGACGGGAAGCCATCACGGTTTTGGGATTCAAACGTCCGCAAGCGGGGCTGTCCATGATTGGATTTGTCTTTCTGGTCGCCATCTTTATGCAGTTGTTCAAAGTCGGCCTGCTCATGCCGATCTTGAATCGCCTGACCGGCTCCACCATCGACTACAGCGGGTTCGCGCAACTGGAAGGGAATCTGGGCATGTTGCTGATACTTCTCGCCGCTTCCTGGACGCTGGCAGCCCTTGGTGAGGAAATCGTCTATCGCGGTTATCTGCAAAAACTGCTCGGCGATCTATTTGGAAGTCGTCCCCTTGGCATCTGGCTGACGGTTGGAATTTCGTCCGTGCTCTTTGGGCTGGCTCATACCGAACAAGGCATGATCGGCGTGACAATCACTGCCATCGATGCCGTGATCTTTAGCTGGTTGAAGTTCAAGTTTGGAAATAACCTCTGGGCGGCCATCCTTGCGCATGGGTTCAGCAATTCAATCGGAGTGATCGTTTTCTATTTCACGGGACCCATCTACGGGCTTTGGTAAGCCAATATGCAAGCGCATCGTCAGCCTTTAGAAAATTTGCCTTTGACGATGGAGTAAATGGTCATGCCGAGGAATAACAAAATGGCGACCTCATTGAGCAGTCCGCCCCAGCGGCGGATATCAAATTGATTCGTCAGGTCACCGATCACGCGCAACAATAATGAAAGATGCAAGAGGATCAGGTGTCCGTAGAAGGCTGGGAAGTAGCGGACAGGTACACCCAGAATGGCAGGGAAGATGATGGGGGCATGTCCAAAGATCATGGCGATCACAAAGCCGACGAAGACCATGTGCAGGATCGCATCATACAACGGACCGGCATACGTCGCGCCGATGATAAGTTGTAACAAGCCACCAGCTCCCAACCAGATGAAACCGCCAAAGAGACAGAATGCGATATAACGCGTCAGCGGATTGGTATGGCGGATATTGCGGGTGGCCAGGTCATTCCTTAGGAACCAGAGCGACAATGCCAGCATGGCGAATCCGCTCAGGCGCGCGCCTGCATCCAAATAGAAAATGGACAGGATCGCCCCAGCAAGCAAGGTGAACACACTTCCGTTGAAGAGTTGAATCTGTGCGGGTTTGGGTTGAAGCACCCGGTTAAGTTCGAGGCGCTCGCCGCCAATGGTCAGGATCAGGAATGCCATCCACCAAAAGACGATTTGGAAGATCGGCCTTCCAGACATCCACAAGACATTGCCGACCACCCATGCCAACGTCCCCAGCGCCATGGTGATCGTGTGAATGTGCGGCTCACGCCGCACCATCACGAGCAAGATGGCGAATGTGCCAAGGCTTCCCAGAGTCAGCAGGGTGCCGCCAAGCCCAGACGAGATCAGCAGGCTCACCCATCCCAGCCCAGACAGGATCGGAACCAGAAACATCCATTTTTGGCGGATGGCAACGGCCCGCTCCAAGGGAATCAGCACTCCCAAAAAACCGGAGATCATCAATGGTCCATGCGCAAGCGCCAGGTTTGGAAATGAAGGCAGTGACCAGCCAAGGCGCAGCAGCCCCGCCCATAACGCGAGCAATAAAGCAAGAATGGCAAATAACAGAAACGGGATAAAACGAGTTTGAAATTTCATAGCGATGATTGTAAGCATCTCTGCTGGATGTGTCTTTGCGCCGCGTCAAACAAGGAGACCATTTGATCCTTTCGTCGGGACAGTCGATTAATCCTGCTCTCAAAATTCCAATGACATCCTGCATAAATCTATATTTTTTCAATCAACCG
>JAHDWC010000106.1:0-411 GCA_023382575.1 Anaerolineales bacterium | reverse complement strand
GTGTGACTCAATTTTCAGCGCGTCATCTGGATTCCAGACCCTGTGCTGGTTATACTCCCGCAATCGCATCCCTGTCTTTGGAAGGATCGCAGGCCTCATGAATTACTCAAAAGTTGAATTGGATGAATACGGCATCGTCCTGTTTGAAAAGGACAGCAGACACCGGGTCTACCTGTGTGAGTATGGACTCATTCACTTTGAATGGGGTCAGCACAGCCTTGTCTATTGCCCGGGAGATTTTTTAGGGCTTCCATTCATCTTTTCCTCGCTGATGCAGCCTTGTGACATGCCCTGTCTGCGGGGAGATGGCTGCGTACTCGACCACGGCGACGGCATGGTCCATTTGACGTACGGCTCGGTCAAGATCCCACTTACCAGTGAGGAATGTCAGCAGATGCGCAGCGCCTCTCA
>JAHDWC010000105.1:7287-14615 GCA_023382575.1 Anaerolineales bacterium | reverse complement strand
TTCGCCCAAGCCCAGTTTCTTAAGCGCTTCGTCGAAGCGCGGGCTGGCATAGGTCAGTTTAAGATCCTTGCCGTTATCGTTGACGTGACGGATATAAGCCAGCGCGAAAACGGGTTCGCAGCCATAGCCTTCACAACCTGCCACGGTGGCGATGGTCCCGGTCGGTGCGACGGTGGTCTGCGCGGCATTGCGGATGCCATGTTCCGTGATGCCGTTCACCACCGCTTCCCATCTAACCTCGGGCCTGCCCCAGTGATTCTGATACTTCAGCAAGGCTGTGGGCGCTTTCCACTGCATGTTGTCCATATCGTAAATGGAGTTTTGAATGGCCGGGAAGGGTCCGCGCTCCTGCGCCAGTTCGACGCTGGTCAACATGGCGTGATAACGCACGAATTCCATCACTTGCGCGCCGAATTCCTGCCCTTCCTTCGAGCCATAACGCACGCCCACGTGATACATCAGGTCAGCCAGTCCCATGATCCCCAGACCGATGCGGCGGGCCTTGTGGGCGGCTTCCTTAAGCTGCGGCACTGCCGGCACATAGGCATTGGCTTCGACCACATCATCGAGGAAACGCGTAGCGGTCACCACGCTCTGCCGTAAGGTTTCCCAATCGACGGTACCGTCCGGTCCGCAGTGCTCGTTGAGATTCACCGAACCCAGGCAGCAGTTCTCGTACGGTCCTAACCATTGTTCGCCGCAAGGATTTGTAGCTTCCAATGGATACAGATGTGGAACGGGGTTACTTCGATTTGCGGCATCCAAAAAGAGCACGCCCGGCTCGCCGTTGTGGTGCGCCTGTTTGACGATCTTATTGAACAGGTCACGCGCATTGACCTTCTTGTACGTGTGGATGGTGATACCTTCGGCTTCGGCTTGTTCGAGCGTGCCGCTGAAACCTTTCTTCTTCATCTCCACCAGATCAGGGAAGCGCAGTTCCCATTCCTTGTCTTCTTTGACGGCTTGCATAAAGGCGTCGGTGATCCCGACCGAGATGTTGAAGTTGGTGATGTGATTCTCGTTGATCTTGCAGGTGATGAAATCTTCCACATCCGGGTGGTCCACGCGCAAGACGGCCATATTTGCGCCGCGCCTTGTGCCGCCCTGGGCGATCTCACCAAAGGCATGGTCGTACACCCGCAGGAAACCGACCGGTCCGGTGGCCTGCCCGGCCGAGGTCTGCACCAATGCGCCGTGCGGGCGCAGACGCGAGAAGGAAAAGCCGTTGCCGCCGCCTGTCTGCTGAATCAGTGCGGCGTCTCGCAGGGTTTGGAAGATACCCGCGCTGTGTCGTCCCATGTCGTCGGTAATGGGCAGGACGAAACAGGCAGCCAACTGTCCCAGCGGAGTCCCGGCACCAGTAAAGGTTGGAGAGTTCGGGAAAAACTTCTTGCTGGAAAGCAGGTGGTAATACTCGACCGTTCGTTTCTGTACGTCCGCGCCCCATTGCTCCTCGACCTTGGCAACATGGTAGGCGACGCGCCAGAACATTTCTTCGACATTCTCGGCCGGCTTGCCGTCGTCTCCGCGTCGGACATAACGCTTCATCAGCACCTGACGGGCGTTCTCCGTCAACTGGGCTTTGGGCAGTCCCTTCGGCATGGGAGGTGTGGGCAAGAGACCGTTCTTGACAATAGGTTCAGCAGATTTGGTTGCCATATGGCACTCTCCTATAGAGTTTTTGCTTTCTCGCAAGGGCGGCCCGTCACGGGGACTGCACTGGCCATGCCAGAGGTCGGCGGGGCGCCCCTACGGTGTTGAACAGGGATACAAAAAGGCAAAGACACTCCCCCCTTGAGGGCTTTGCCTGAAATTAATCTTCGAGCAGGTGATCGATCTCTTTGCGAATGGACTGTAGATCGTCCAAACCGAGATATACGATCGCGTAGCGGATGTATGCGATCTGATCCACCTCCTTCAAGGTTGCCATGACAAGGTCTCCGACCACACGGGACGAAACCTCGGCTTTCCCCATCTTCTGTAATTGAGCTTCCACCTGCCCGATCATGCGCTCGATGTCGGCGGCAGAAACGGGACGCTTGGCGCAGGAAATGCGAATCCCGCGCGCCATTTTCTCGCGGTCGAACTCTTCACGGGTGCCATCTTGTTTGATGATGAGCGGCACCGCCAGAATGGGTCTTTCATAACTGCTAAAGCGCTGTCGGCACTTTAGACACTCGCGTCGGCGCCGAATTCCTCCGTGACTGTCGTGGGAGGTATCCAGAACCTTTGAATCATGATGTTTGCAATACGGACAACGCATCCGAAAAGGTACTCCAATTGTAGAACAAATGTTATAGCCATATATGGGCGTTTAAGCGCTGCATCCCCGTATATATGGTCAAAGTGTTCGGCATTGTAGCACCATCACTGGGCATTGGCAAGAGGAAAAACGGGTGATTAATCTTAAAATATCATTACATTTTCCCCAAGTTGACGAGATCAGGCTGTCATTGTGAATAGGAACGCAGCAACAAGCATTCAATCCTCCCATTAAACAGGAATTGAATATCCGCTTAGCGAGTTTCTCGCCATCCCATTTATAGGCTGTTCAAGAACTTCATGACGTGCGGGTTGAAGTCTCCCGGGTGGCATTGATGCGGCACATGTCCGCAGACTGGGAAGGTATGCGTCCCTTTGAGGTTGGGCAGCGCCTCCGCCAGATTTGGAAAAGAGGTTGGCGCGAGAGTTTGGTCGCGTCCGCCCCACAGGAGCAGGGTCGGCTGGGTGATGCGCGAAAGGTCCAGGTCAAGGGCAGGAAGCGAGCGTGGGATATTGTAAATGCCAGAGGCGGCGCGTTTGTAATCCAACGCAGTCTGATAGCGGATGTGTTCCGGCAGGATGTGTGACTCGCGCTGTCCGATGTAGGTGGAGAAGCTGGTCATATCCACCAGAAAACGAAAGATACGATACGGCGTGCGCTCCAAGAGCGAAGGATTGATCAGTTGATGATGGAAGACCTTCTGCAAAATGGCGGGCAGTTGAGCAAGATCGTAGAAGGGATTGATCAGCACCAAAGCCCTGACGCGTTCTGGATAGCGCAGCGCATACAGCAAAGACAATCCCCCACCGAGCGAGTGTCCGATCAACGTAAAGGGCGTGTGCAGATGCAGTGAGTCGAGCCAGTTTGAAAAATGCGCGAAGGTATTTTCCACGGTGTAATCGTGCTGACTGGCGGGTTTATCGCTCTCGCCGTGACCGAGCAAGTCGAGCGCATACCCCACATACCCGGAAGCCGACAACTCGGGCAGGAGGTCGTCCCAATCATGCAGCGAAGCGGCCAACCCATGCACCAATACCACTGGCGCGCCGGCTTCGCCCTGCCGCACAAAATTGACCTTTTGATCGTTCCCGAGCCTCATGCTCTGATAGGAAATACCGCCTGTCCTGATCGCCATCCGTTCACTCTCTATCCTGATCGTTCCATTTTTCAAAAGGCACACCCAACCTGTCGGATGTGCCTGCAACTGCCAACCTTATCGCATCAAGATTAAATGCGGATGAACATCCGCTTTTCAATTCCCTAACGGTTCCTACTCACTGGCAATCTGTTTTCCATAGCGCTTTGCCAGCTCACGCCTCAACACTTTGCCGATAAAGGTCCGTGGAAATTCATCCATGAAGATGACAAAACGCGGCACGAGATGCGGCGGAAGTCTGCGCTTGCAGTAAGCAATGACCGACTCAGCACTGGGTTTTTCCCGCCCAGTAATGACAAAGGCAAAGGGATTGCCCGCCACGGCCACCACCACGGCTTCTTTGATCTGCGGAATCTCATAGATGACTTCTTCCACATCGCGCGGGAAGGCAGGTTCCTTGCCGGCTCTCTCCGGATACCACATGTCGGCTTTGCGAGCGATGATGCGGAAGAAACCATCCTCATCCACCTGGGCCACATCGCCAGTCAACAGCCAGCCGTCTTTGGTCAGGACTTCACGAGTCGCATCCTCATTCTTCCAGTAGCCCATCATCACCTGAGGTCCGCGCACGGCTAACTCGCCAATCTGACCCGGTTCCACCTCGCGGCTGCCCGTCTTCAAGTCCACGATGACGGCATGGGTCGAAGGCAGCGGCACACCGATCGTGCCCACGCGACGATTCTTATTCAAGGGATTGGCATGCGTGACAGGCGAGGCTTCGGTCAGACCGTACCCTTCCACCAGTTTGCCCTTGGTCAGTTTTTCGAACGCCTCCTGTACTTCCACCGGCAGGGGCGCTGATCCGCTAATGCAAGCCTTGATCGATTGGATGCCATACTTGCGTACGCCGCGGAAATTGTTGATGGCTACATACATACTGGGCGCGCCGGGGAAGATGGTCGGCCGGTACCTGCGGATCGACTTCAGCACCTCCAGAACTTGAAACTGCGGCTTGAGGATCATGGCCGCCCCAATCGAAACTGGCACATTCAAGGCAGTCGTCATGCCGTAGCTATGGAAGAAAGGCACCACACACAGAAAGCGTTCACGTCCCTCGACGGCATCTGGCAGCCAATGCCGCGTTTGAATCGCGTTGGCGACCAGGTTGCGATGCGACAACATCACCCCTTTGGATTGCGCCGTCGTCCCCCCGGTATAAATGATAGCCGCCAAATCGTCGGAAGAAACTTCCACCGCCGGAGACTTTTGTTCCTGCTGAGCCAGCCAACGATTCCAGTGCAAAGAGTTGCGCACGTCAAGTCCGCGGTTGCGCCAGCGCGAGATCAGATATTTTGGAAGCGAGAGATATTCCGCCGGATCGGTCAAAACAACATGTGGGACTCCGGTGGCGTCTTTGATCTGCTTTGCCAGTCCCGACCAGGTGGAAAGCGTCACCAGCACGCTCGCATCTGACTCGCGGATCTGGCGGATCAGTTCCTCGGGCTCGGTCATCGGGGGAATGAGGACCGCCACCGCGCCCGCCTTCATCACCCCGAAGTAACCGATCACCATCTGCGGCACGTTCGGCAGTAACAAGACCACGCGCGCCCCTTTGCCAAGTCCCAAAGCAAGCAGGGCATTGGCGAAACGATTGGCTTGGTGATTCAGTCCGCGATAGGTCAGCTTCGCGCCTTCAAAATACACCGCCGGCTGATTGGGGAAACGTCGCACCGAAGAACGCAGCAAATGATGCACGGGAATGCGCGGAATATCCACCGTGTAAGGCACGCCATCTTCATATTGACCAAGCCAATTGCGCTCGCGCTTCAGGTCATCGCGTTGAGATTTGGCAGTGACAATCGAATTATCGCGCCACGATTTGGAGTGTTCACCTTTAAGAAAGCTGGTGATGGCACGGTCCACGGCTTCGCGCCGCTCCAGCATCACCATGTGACCAGAGACGCCAATGTCCACGTCTTCTGCACCGGGAATCGACTTCGCCACCTTCTCGAACAAGGGACGGTCGAAGACCAGATCACGGTGTCCGCGGATGACCATCACTGGCATGCTGAGGTTTGCAAACTTGTCCCAGCCCAGCCACTTGGATAGATTTTGATGATAGAACTCGCGCAAAGCGTGCGGCGGAGCGTGCAACCAGGAGCGCGTCAACGGGCCGATGATCCGCAAGACGGAGGCTGGCAGGTTCAGTCCCAGCTTGAAGAGCGGAGCCAGACGAAACTCCCCAGCGGTTGCGATCAGGATGAGTCGCTCGACGTGTTCGGGATGATTGAGAGCGTAATCCGTCACAACCGCGCCGCCAAAGGAGTGACCGATCAAAACAAACGGCGCCGAGACATTCAACTGGCTGAGAGCTGTCTCCAGGTCCAGTTGGATGCGCGGCATATCGTACCCGCTCGATGGCTTATCAGACAATCCATGTCCGCGCATGTCCAGCGCAATAACGCGATTATCCATCGCGAATTTCTGCAACTGGTACTGCCATTGTTCCGCCTTGCCGCCGAATCCATGAATAAACACCAGGGTTCGTTTCGGGCGTTCAGGAGAAACATCAATTGCAGAGAGGCGGACGAGAGGATTGGACGACGTACGGATTTCGTGCCGGTACAGATCGAGGTCGATGTCCATTTAGAGAGTTTACAGGACGCGCAAGAGATTGTCAATTTCCCTTGTGAAAATAAGTATATAATTAAGCGGGTATGAGCATCGAGAGAGCAGTCGAAGAGATCATCAAACAGGCGCAGGAACGCGGCGAGTTCGATAACCTGAAAGGCAAGGGCAAGCCGCTTGACTTGTCTGCCTATTTCGAAACGCCGGAAGAACTGCGCATGGCGTATTCCGTTTTGAAGAATGCAGAGATGGTCTCGGCGGAAGTTGAACTGCTGCGGGAGATCAGCGCATTGAAGGAGCGTCTCGCCTCGACCTACGACGAGAGCTTGAGGCGCAAAATAAAGCGTATCCTCGCCGAGAAACAGCTTCAACTCGACATCATGCTGGAGAGACAGAAGCGCCAAAGCCGCAAAAAGTAGCAAAACCGCTTTGACAAATCCACGCCACCCTGCTATACTTTTCATTGTTAAGTTGACTTTTTCTGCCCAAGCGGGCAGTTTGTTTGAGAACCATCGTGTTTTACCGGGACCGATCTTCGCGAGCAAGTCAGCGGAGGTCTTTTTGTTTGTTGAGGGAAAAGACCATCCACTTTCGCACGAATTTCAATCGGAAGCAAAATAAACGTTGAGAGACGTCCATTTGCGCATTCAAATTTATCCTTACGGATAAACAGACCTTGACCTTAACCGCATAGGCGGTTTCATAAAATTTTTTATATTTGAGAGGTTTACAGAAAAACTGTATGAGTAAAAAGAATAAATTAAAAATTATCCCGCTCGGGGGCCTGGGCGAAGTGGGAAAGAACATGATGGCCTATGAGTTCGGCGGCGACATCATCGTGGTCGATGCGGGCATCATGTTCCCCAAGAACGACATGCTGGGTGTGGATTACATCATCCCAGACTATGAGTACTTAAAGAAGAAGGCGAATCGCGTCCTGGCGCTCATCATCACACACGGACATGAAGACCACATCGGCGCGATCCACCATTTCATCGAGGACATCCCCGTCCCGATCTATGCCACGCCGCTCACCCGCGGATTGATCGAAGGCAAACTGCTGCGCAACAATGCCCAGCACAAAGCCCAGATCAAGACCGTGCAAGCCGGCGAGACCAGCAAGATCGGTCCATTCACCATTGAATATTTCCACGTCAGCCACTCCATCCCGGATGCGGTTGGTTTGGGAATCACCACCTCAGCTGGGCTGGTCGTTCATATGAGCGACTTCAAATTTGACCACACTCCCGTCGATGGTTGGCCGACCGACTTTGCCAAGCTCTCCGAGTTCTCCACCCGCGGCGTAGACTTGCTACTCTCGGATTCAACCAATGCCGAGCG
>JAHDWC010000105.1:0-7277 GCA_023382575.1 Anaerolineales bacterium | reverse complement strand
GAGTCAGTGATTGGACCAGCATTCGACAAGGTCTTTGACGAAGCCAAGGGACGCGTCATCGTCGCGACGTTTGCTTCGCTCATTTCACGCGTGCAACAGGTCGCGGACGCCGCCGCCAAACACGGACGCAAGATGGCGTTAGCAGGTCCCAGCATGGTGGATAACGTCAAGATCGCGCGCAAGATGAAATATCTGGATATTCCCGATGATGTCATCGTGCCGCTCGAGCAGGCCTTGAACATGCAGAACCACAAAGTGGTGTTGATGTGTACTGGCTCGCAGGGTGAACCATCCTCCATTGTGGGAAGGCTTTCCGCAGGCACGAACCGTCAATTTGACTTAAAGGAAGGCGACACAGTCGTGCTTTCTTCGCATCCGATTCCCGGCAATGAAGAAACCATCAGCAAGACGATCAACCGTCTGTTAAGAAGAGGCGCTCACGTCATCCATGACGGCATCGCCCCCATTCACGTCTCCGGTCATGCCGCACAGGAAGAGCAAAAGTTGCTGATCAACCTGGTGAGACCGAAGCACTTCATGCCGATCCACGGTGAGTTGCGGCAATTGGCGCGTCACGCCGAACTTGCCCAGCAGCTTGGCATCGAGCCGCAAAATACGATTGTGGTCGAAAATGGACAAGTGGTGGAATTGGTCGGCAACAAGATTCTACTTGGCGAACGCATCCCCGGTGATTACGTCTTCGTCACTGGTGAGTCCATCGGCGACATTGACTATGGCGTGATGCGCGAGCGCAGTCAACTGGCGCGCAACGGCATCATGCTGATCGACATCAGCCTTGACAAACTGACCGGGCGGCTGCTGCACGAACCGGAAGTAATCACGCGCGGTTTTGTCTCGCCGGAAGATGCCGAAGATTTACTGCCTGAAGTCCGCAAGGTGGTGATGAACATCGTCCACGAAGGCGGGCTGGACGATGAGAAAGACATCATCAACGCAGTGAAGAGTTACCTGCACCAGGAAACCAAACGTAGACCAATGGTCTTCGTCACGTTGAGCAAGTCCTAAATAAAATGACCGCCACATGGCGGTCATTTTATTTTGCGTGCGATCTGCCGGTCCACCTTCCCCATCGGGTAATCCTCCAGCTCGCCGAGTTTTATCCACTTGAGATTTTTACTTTTTGGAATGGAAATCGCTTCACAAAAAAAGGGATGAACGATGACCTTGAAGTGACTATACGCATGTTCAACAAGACCAAGCGCCTCGCCTCGTTTGACCCGCAAGTTGGTCGTTGTTCTCAGAACTTTGGTCAATTCTCTAGCTGGGTCTTCATCCACCCGCACGTTCGGAAACTCCCACATTCCTCCCAGCAACCCATCCGCCGGGCGCTGACTGAGCAACACGCGCCCACGTTTTACGATCACCGCTGCCGCATGGATATATTGTGGCGTCCCTTTTTTCGGCTTCAATACCGGACGTAATTCTTGCGTGCCATTTTCGCGCGCCTTGCACAATTCCATCAACGGGCAAAGCAAACAGCGCGGATTCTTTGGCAGGCAGATAGTCGCGCCCAGATCCATCAAAGCCTGACTGTAATCACCAGCCTGTCCCTTTGGCAGATTCTGTGCCGCCAATTCCCAAAGGATTTTTTCACCTGCAGGTGAATCGGCAAATTCGCTCACATCGAAGAGACGGGCAAAGACGCGGCGAAGATTCCCGTCGAGAGTTGGTTCATCCATACCGAATGCCATCGAAGCAATCGCCCCAACCGTATAACGACCAATCCCTGGTAGGCTGCGAAGGTCATCTAAATTTCGTGGCAGTTCGCCATTAAATTTCTCAGCTACAATTTGTGCAGCTTTATGCAAATTCCGCGCACGGCTGTAATAACCCAGCCCTTCCCAAGCATTCAAAACATCCTGTTCCTTGGCAGATGCCAAAGCCCTGATTGTGGGAAATAACTTCATCCACTTTTCGAAATAGGGAATAACCGTATCGACGCGGGTTTGCTGGAGCATGATCTCCGAAACCCACACGGCGTACGGATCGGGATGATCGCGCCAGGGGAGAATCCGCTTATGGGTGTGGTACCAACTCAGGAGTTTTGTCGCGAGGCGATTTGTCATCAATCAGCACAGGGGTCGGTCAACGGAGCATTTTGGTAGGAGGTATCCCCAAAATCCACAACACGAGCATGAAACAAGCCATCATCCCCATTGCAAGCAAGGATCACAGCATCCGCCCCCTGCTTAAAATCCAAGAGCTCATTTGTGCGGAAGATAAAATTCATGTTACTGTGATTGATCAAAATGAAACCGAGGCGCGGGAAATCCCGCTCGGCATAGGCGGGCCAGGGATTTGTAGAAGACAGCCCTTCCCCACGCCAATAGATGCGTGGGAACATCAAACGTCCTTCGAGTAAATGCGCATCTGGCTGCGACAGGAATTCTCGCATCTCGTCCAGGTTGTATCCGTTCGCCTCAAGTTTGAGGAGCATTTTCTCCTGTGTGGAAGTGTAACGCGGCTGGGACAATCCCTTCGCCAGCCAGGGCGTCGCGCCGATCAACACGAAGATGAAAACTGGCAATAGAAATTGTAGACGAAAACTTGAAAGTTCAATCACATTCGGTTTAAGATTTTCGTTGGCAGGAAAAACTCTATCTACTTTCGCGCCAAACAATAAAGACAAACCACCGAGAATCTCGATCAACCCAATTCCAAAATAAAAATAAATGACCCAATCCACTGGCATGTTGTAGCGCCAACTGGAGAAACGAGCAATCCCATTGGAGAGTGCATATCCCAAATTGAACGCCAGCGGGACAAGGGAAAGCCAGCCTATGCGCCGCCAGGAGGCGCCAAATCCCACCGCGATGATGATGAGATAAATCAGGACAAGAATGATGTTGTACCATTCAAGCGATCCGTCCCACTCAACCCAATACAAATTGATCGGTTCCTGAAAACCACGGAATGGTTTGATCAATGGCAAAGTCAGCAATCCACCGATCTCGGTATTGAGGAAATGGGAGGTGATAAAGTTCGCTACATAGGCGGGGTTTTCCAACGTGAAGGAAATGATGCGTTCACGAACACTATCCGTTTCAGGATTGAACTGGCTCAGGTCCAAATTCCCTGTAAACGAGTATTGACTGTAAATCACGGCTACTTGATTCGGATCGTCGAAAGAGAATTTTCCAGAGACAGTGTAGTTATGCGTTAACCATGGCAAAACAACCAATAGCATGGTCACGCCAAAAGCGATGCCTGCCTTGATCCACTCCGCCCAGTTGAACTTCATCACAAACAACGCCAACACAAATAACACAGGCAGTGTCAACATGGATTGGGTGCGGAACAAAAGAAACAATCCGAACGCGCCGCCCGCCACCAACGTGGACTTGAAGTCACGCCGCTCCAGCCACCAGATAACCACAAGGCAAATAACAGCCATCGCCATCGCAGTCGGAAAATCGGTGGTGAACATTTTGGAATTTGCCACACGCGTATTGGATGCGATCCAAAGTCCGGTATATTCGCGGAAAATGGCAAACAGCGCCACAGTCACACCGGCGGCGGGAGAGTGCAACTTTTTCCCGAGCAGGTACAAAGCAACAGGGAAAAGCGCCAGTACCAGCGTCTGCGCGGCAATGACGGCAGGATAATTCTGCCCAAAGAGCAAATGCAGGAAGGCAAGGAAGGTCACATACAACGGACGCGGCGGAATGCCGCCAAAATAATCCGTTCCGATCAGCAAGCTTTGAGCCGCGGAGTCATAATAACCCGCATCTGAATAGGGCAAAGGGATATTCGTCGGCGGGGAAATGGGAGCATAAAAACTATTGGCGAGCGTTTCAAGCGGAACGCTCAACCATAAAATAGCAGCAGTAAGGTAGAGAACTACAGGAAGGAAAACTGAATAACGGGATGCAAATAATAAATATTGAATGGAAAGCAGGAGAATACCAAAGCCAAGCAAAATAGACACAACAAATTGCCAGCCTTGAATCGCCACTCCAGGCTCACCCCAATAGGCAGTATCGGGCGTCACACCGATTTTGGTAATGGCAACAAAAAGAAAGACAAAAAGAAGGACGACGAGAGCAACCAACGGGGCACGATAAATGGACGTGCGCTCAGAAAGCGCCTTGAAATGGAAGCTATTTTTGAGCGACAGGAGAAAAAGCGTCGCTTCAAGAGCGAGGAAGAAGAGCAGCCACAAGAGCGGCGCCATCCGCTCGTAGTATGGCAGGAGTCGCTCCGGGTTGAGATAACGCAACAAGAACAGGATCAGACTCAACGTCAACGCCAGAAGCGCAGACGATAAAATCATCGGCGTGGTGACAAACCGCTCGAAGCGAGTCAGATCACGGCGCGCCCAAACTCCCAATCCGATCCCGGAAAGAAGGACGAGCGCCAACGTGCCAAGCAACGCCAATCGCGCTAGCGACAAACCTTCAGATGGCACGCGCAAAAGTACCGCGATGGCAATCAGAGACTGAAAAGCCGCGGCAAAGAAAAACCACGGCCAAAATTTAGTAAACCGATTTTGCATATGAGTTGGGTTTTGTCATTGCGAGCGTCGTTGACGCTCGCAATGAAGTGCTAAAACTGAAATCCCGTGCGGACCGGTACGATCTTATACGAGTAATTTTTCACGTAGCCAAACAAACGATCTTGCAGCATGCCCCATTCCGACGAAGCCAGAATCTCGCGCGCATGTTCGGCATCTGATGCAAGCAAGCCAACCTGAATTTGCGGATACGCCCCATACAGCGTCGCCCATGCCTCGGCAGGCTGCAAACCAAGCCGCTGCACACCGGGCACAAACTCACCGATGACGAACTCGAAATATTCCTGATCGCGGTCCGCCGCGATATCCCAGGTCATGATTACTTTGACTGGCATATTATCCTTGCTGGTAATCCAGCACCACGACCTTCGTCTCCTCCGGCAAGCCAGAGCGAGTCACCTTCAATGAAGGCTGCGCTTCGACCTTGCCCAAGCCCATTTCCTTGAGGAACTTGTTGAGCGAGTCAAGGTTGATTTTTGCGGCATCCGTCGAATAATGCATCGGGATGACAAGGTTGGGCTCGATCAGACTGACCACTTCCGCAGCTTTGGCGGCGTTGAGGCTGCTTCCGCCTCCCACTGGAAGAAGAAGCACGTTGACCGTCCCCAAAGCTTCGACTTCACTTTGAGTGGGCACCTCTGCCATGTCACCGAGGTGCGCTACAGTAATCCCATCGTAATCAAAAACATAAAGCGTATTGCGGACCTTGTCCTTGTTCTTCTTGCCGCCACCGGCAGTCTGCACAGCCGTGATAAAGACGCCGCCGATCTCAAACTCGCCCGCACCGGTGAGGACGTGGGTCGTGCCTTTGACTGCGTCACTGTTGTTGTGACCGGGCGCATCATGGCTGATGGTGACCAGTTCCGCCTTGAGTTTAAGCGCATCATACCCGACAACTTTATGGTCAAATGGGTCGGTGACAACGGTCGCATAGTTGCGTTCGGTCAAGCGAAAACAAGAATGTCCGTACCAGGTAATTTCCATATTGATTAATAAGCCTCCGAAGAAGATATTATACCCTACGCAAAAAGTATCGTAGGGCATGGGAACGAGTCGGTATATAATTCCACATCTTCAATCACAGGAATTTGAATGCCCAAAACCAAAATCATCCCCTACCTCGAAGCCCTGTTCGCCGTGGTCGTTTGGGGCGCGTCGTTCATTGCCACCAAGATCGCTGTGGGACAAATCTCCCCCATCTCTGTAGTGTGGATCCGCTTCGCGATTGGCATTCCCATCCTCTTCGCAGCCGTACTGATGCGCAAACAATTCGCCTTCCCAAAAGGGACTGAATGGCTGTATTTCACCCTGCTTGGTTTTCTGGGAATCGCCTTCCATCAATGGTTGCAATCGAACGGACTGCAAACCTCCGAAGCCACCACCACCGCGTGGATCGTTGCCACCACACCCGCCTTTCTCAGCATTCTTGGCTGGCTGGTGCTCAAAGAAAAACTGACCCTCATTCAAACTTCCGGCATTATTTTGGCAATGGTCGGTGTGATCGTCGTGGTCAGCAAGGGCGATTTCACCTCGCTCAGCATTGGCAAGTTCGGCGCACCAGGCGATGTGCTCATCCTCATCAGTTCGGTCAACTGGGCAGTGTTTTCCATCCTCTCACGGCGCGGACTCAAAGATCACTCATCCACGCGTATGACCTTCTGGGTAATGACCATCGGCTGGCTCATCACGTCCGCCGCCTTCATCGGACAGGGTCGCTACACCGAACTTCCTCAACTCGATGCGCGCGGCTGGTGGTCGCTGATCTATCTCGGCATCTTCACCACCGGTCTCGCGTACATCGCCTGGTTCGACGTGCTCAGTCAACTACCAGCAGCGCAGTCAGGCGCATTCCTTTTTCTCGAACCGCCTTCGAGCATGATCGTCGCGGCGGTCGTTTTGAACGAGCAGGTCACCATCGCTTCCATCATTGGGGGCGCGGTGATTTTGCTTGGCGTATGGCTGGTCAACAGGCAATGACATGAAATCACGCACAACTCCCAACGCAAGCATCGAGAAAACCGAGAAGGGCTTTTTATTGAAAATCCCCGCTGGAGATGCATCCGCATACCGATTCGCACAGATCGACGATTATTTTGGACTTGCTCGCAAGCAATTCCCGCATCATTCTCTGACCTTGAGCCTGAGAGCCAGAATCTCAAGCCATGCCCTCCCCGGAACCTGGGGCTTCGGTCTCTGGAACGATCCATTCGGCATGTCGCTTGGCTTCGGCGGGAATCGTTTCCGTCTGCCCACATTGCCGAACGCAGCCTGGTTCTTCGGCGCATCGAAGGAAAATTATCTGTCATTTGGCGATAAACCCGCGCAGGGATTCCTGGCACAAAGTTTCCGCTCACCAACATTTCACCCATCGTTGATTCCCGCCGGGTTGGTTTTGCCGTTTTCAGCAAAGACGACCCGGCGCATGTTAGGCAAAATCATCGCGGAAGATTCATCTGCTCTCAGCGTGGATGTGACTCAATGGCACACGTATCAGCTCGAATGGAGTCCGACGCGCGTAGTTTGGAAGGTGGATGAGACATCCGTGTTCGAGTCGCCTGTGAGTCCGAATCCGCCATTGGGGTTGGTCATCTGGATCGACAATCAATATGCAGCCTTCACGCCGCAAGGGAAGATTTCCTTTGGAGTGTTGGAAGGACAAGAGGAATGGTTGGAGATCGAAGATTTGGAAATTCGCGATATGTAAATAAAAAGACCTCGTTTTCTCAACGAGGTCTTTTACGCA
>JAHDWC010000104.1 GCA_023382575.1 Anaerolineales bacterium | reverse complement strand
TATCCATTAATTTTCTCGCGCCAAACATTCCAAGCCCAAGGGCAGGCACGGCGAGGAGGAATAGAATATATCCATGCCCCTGCCACGCCAGTACAATCCCTGCTATAAGCATGAGTAGACTAAGGGTGATCATCAGGACAGCCAGGATTCTATCCACATGGATCGTGTCAAACCCAAATACGGCGATGGAAAGCAGGCTGATACCTGACAATATCATCACCGCAACATCCACGGAGTGTGGCAGAACTCCCGGAATCAGAACAAGGATGTATAAAATAAACCCCGCAAAAAGCAGACTCCAATGCCACTTCATGCAGATTTATAACCAAGCAACCTGAGCGCATTTGCTACAACAACCAACGTACTGCCTTCATGGAAGATAATGGCAATACCGATGCTAACAATGCCTGTCAGCGAGGTGATGATCAACAGAGCAATGACACCCAGCGAGATGAACAGGTTCTGCATGATGATGGAACGGGTGGCGCGTCCTAATCCAACGGCAAAGGGCAATTTACTCAAATCATCGCCCATCAGGGCGACATCCGCTGTTTCCAGCGCCACATCGGTGCCTGCGCCGCCCATCGCAATGCCGACAGTGGCGTTTGCCAGTGCTGGCGCATCATTCACGCCATCGCCAATCATGGCGACCTGCCCATATTCCCGCACCAGGTCGCGGATCACGGTTAGTTTGTCCTCGGGCATGAGGTCGGCGCGATATTCGGTCAAGCCGATTTCCCTGGCGATGGCAGAAGCAGAGCGCGTGTTGTCACCCGTCAGCATGATGGTATGAGCCACACCCGCTTGCTTGAGGGCTTTCATCGTCGGCGCGGCTTCGTGGCGCAAGGTATCGGCGAGGGCAATGATTCCAATGACGGTTTTATCTTCGGCGATCCACATCAGGGTCTTGCCTGCCTGTTGGAACGAGTCCGCCTTTTGCAGCGCTTCGGCGGAGAGCGTCACCATCACTTCATCCATCAATTTGCGATTGCCGATCCAGATCGTTTTGCCGTTCGAGATAGCGCGCAAACCGCGTCCCGTCAGCGACTCGACTTCATCCATGACGGAAGCAGGCACACCCTGAGTCCGAGCCGAGCGGACAATTGCTTGCGCCAGCGGATGAGCGGATCGAGATTCCGCTCCCGCCGCGATGGATAATACATCCGCCTCTTTCTTCCCCGATTCTTGAATCGCCACGATATCCGTTACCTCAGGCTTACCATGAGTCACCGTGCCCGTTTTGTCGAAGGCGATGGCTTTGAGGCGTCCGAGGTTTTCAAGATGCGCTCCACCTTTCACCAGCACGCCATTGCGCGCGGCTTGCGCCACACCCGCGAGAATGGTCGCAGGTGTGCCAAGCGCGAGCGCGCAAGGCGAGGCGGCAACGAGGAGAGTCATTGCACGCAGGAATGATTCACGGAAGGGGAATCCAAACAAGGGTGGCACAATGATAACCAGCGCGGTGAGAACCAATACTGCTGGAACAAAGACACGCTCGAATTTTTCAACCGTTTGTTGGGTGGGCGATTTCTGCGCCTGCGCCTCTTCCACCATTTTCATAACGCGCGAGAGCGTAGAGTCTTTGGCAAGACGCGAGACCTTCACTTCCAGCGCGCCTTCGCCATTGACCGTGCTTGCAAAAACCTGATCACCAGGGACTTTATCAACGGGAAGCGATTCGCCCGTGACGGAGGCTTGGTCAACTCCAGAATTTCCATCCAGAATGACTCCATCCACAGGGATACGCACACCAGGGCGGACGATGACAATATCTTCGAGTTGCAATGACTCCACAGGGAGTTCCTGTTCCTTGCCGTCACGTTTTACGAGCGCTGTTTTTGGCGCAAGATCCGCCAACGCACGCACTGCGGCGCGGGCGCGGTCTAGGGCGCGTTCTTCCAGCGCGTGACCAAGACTAAAGAGGAATAGCAACAATGCACCCTCGGCGAATTCACCGAGGAATGCCGCGCCGAGCGCCGCCATGACCATCAGCAGGTCGGTATCGAAATGTTTTTCCTTGATCGCGTGCCAGGCGTGTTGTGAAATATCCCAACCGCCGAAGATATAGGCGGTGATATAGAGAGTTGTAGCAATCGCTACTGGTAAACCGAAAAAGGTCTCACCGAGCCAGCCAATGAGCAGGAGCAAACCTGCCGTCAGGCTGAATACGATTTCACGGTTTTCCTTGTACCAACTGCGAAAACCTTCCACGGGAATTTCATATCCCAGGGAGCGGACGCGTTTCTCGATGGAGGCGCGATTTACTTTTTGACTATCGTATTCGATCCACATTTTTTCAGCGGGGTAGTTGACGTTGACAGACAGCACGCCATCCATTCGTCCCACGCTATGCTCGATTACGGTCACGCAATCTGAACAATCCATGCCTTCGACGGCGATTGATTCGTGATGGAAGCGGTTGATGATCTGCGCGCCTGCGCGTTCGGCGAGGCGTTTGACATCGGAGAGGGTCAACAAATTGGGATCATAGTGTATGCACAAATCCACAGGGGATTTATCTCGCTCGACGTGCGCGCGTATGATTCCTTTGTAATTTTTAAATGATTCTTCCAGACGATTTAAGCATTCATCTTTATCATTTTCAACGCCTGGCATTAAGAGCGGGATTTCGAGATCAATTGTTTTTTCCATAAGACATATCCTTGTTTATTATCTGGTACGGGAAATGGTTAATAGCCCTCGCCTTGAACAGGCAGGGCAACAGACTGAAAGGTCAAAATTAAATTGTTGGCGGGTGGGAGATATTTTCGCGCAAACACCAGGGGATCGTCTGATCTGGCGTCGGCAGAAGGGAAACATCGGGTTGGTTTTGTGAGGGTTTGGGTTGTTCTGGCAGCAGAATCCCCGCATGAATGACACAGACCGACTCACTGGAAGCGTGAGCCGTGATTTTTGCTGTATTCACCCAATGACCCACCATCCCGAACAGGATGAGGAGGAGTAGGAGTGTTAGCAGAACTCGTTGAACAGTATTCTTCATATCAGCCATGCAGGACGTGGTCGAGACCACGTTTGAACAATTCGATCACATGATCATCATCGAGACAGACAAAGACGTTACGTCCCTGTTTACGGGTGCGGATGAGTCGCTTGTCGCGCAGTCCGCGCAATTGATGGGAGATGGCGGATTTGGTCAACCCCAGACGCTCCACCAGGTCGCCGACACCAACCTCCCCATCGAGTAACGCGCTGATGATGAGAATACGTGTCGGGTCGCTCAACGCATCGAACAGGTTGGCGAGATCGGAGGCGACTGCGGGGGTGACCTTATCTTTTGCCATGATTAGATCCAGCGGCGCACGCTCATTTGGTACTTGCGATAGTTCTCACCATATTTCTCGGCAAGGAAATCCTCTTCCAGCCGCACCTGCACATGGATGAGGACAAAACCAAGCGCGCTAACGGTCAGGGTGGCGGCGGTGGGCAGGATCAACAGCAATCCAACCAACATGACCAACATGCCCAGGAAGATGGGATTGCGTGAGACGCCGAATAATCCATGCTGGACGAGGGCAGATTCGCTTTTCTCGTCGATGCCGATGCGCCACGAGTCGCCCATTTGAAGTTGGGCAACCAAGACCCAGATTAAAGCCAGCACGAGCAAGGCGATCCCGATAATTATGAGCATGGAGGAATTCATCCATATAATCGGGGACAGCCAGTGATAATACCCTTCAAGGAAGGAAAACACGAACACGATCAGCGCGGCGACGATCAGGGTCAGGCGAAACAGTTTGCCCACGAAATCGTGGACGGTATCGCCATTTCCCAGTTTATAGGGGTTGATGCCTGTTCGTTTCCAGGCAATATAGGATCGCCAAAACATGGCGAGTCCGAAAAACAGGAGGAAGTAAATGGGGAGGAAGATTTTCAATAGGGTCGTCATAGGTATCTCAAATAGTTGAATAGTTGCTCAACTATTTGAGATTGTACACCCCCATCATAGACTCGTCAAGATGGCAATGTAAATCCAAATGTTGTCCCCTGAGGCGGCTGACTCTCCACCCATACCCTGCCGCCGTGCGCCTCCACCAATTGCTTGACGATAGCCAGTCCAATTCCCGAACCGCCGCTGGTACGAGAACGAGATTTATCGGCGCGATAGAAGCGGTCGAACACATAAGGCAGATCGCCAGGTGAAATCCCCTCGCCTGTGTCAGATACTGTGATAACCACTTGATGGGGTGTATCACGCTCGCAACTTATTGTTACCTGCCCGCCTTCGGGAGTGTGACGTAGGGCATTACTCAACAGATTCCGTATGACTTGTGTTATCCGATCAGTATCCACCTCAACCTGGGGAAGATTGGAAGCAAATTCGAGATTCAGTTCCACTTGGCTGGATTGCGCTTGTAGGTGGAACGGTTCAACTGCATGAGTGGTCAGTTCTGCAATATTCGTCCTGACACGTTCCAGTTTCAATTGACCCGACTCAGCCAGCGAGAGCAGGCGCAAGTCCGCGACGAGACGCGTCAACAATGCGGTCTCATCACGAAGAGTCGCTATCTCCTGTGGGCTGGTAGGCAGGACGCCATCGAGCATGGCTTCAAGATTGCCTTGAATGACTGTAAGAGGAGTTCGCAATTCATGGGCAACATCCGCGATCATGCTGCGGCGCAGCTCCTCGTGTTTTGCAAGAGAGTCTGCCATCTGGTTGAACGCAGTTGCCAACATTCCGATCTCGTCCTGTGACTGATTTGGAATCCGTTGTTTCAGGTCACCAGCGGCGATTTTTTGTGCGGCGGAAGTCAACTTCTGAACAGGGGATACAATTTGGAAGAATAAGATCGAGCCGAGCACGAACGCGACCAGGGTTGCGATTCCTCCCGCCAACCAGGTGGATTGATTGACGGATGAAACAAAATCTCCCGCCGCACCAGACACATTTGTTCCAGCGCTCACTGGCAGGAGCGTTCCCACCTGTTGATTCCCAACCAGGATGGGTACACCCGTTGTGAGGTCTGCCGACGAAATGGTCTTCCCCGTATCCAGCGCGGCACTATCCGCAATGATGGTTCCCTGCGTATCGGCAAGCAGGAGGCGTATTCCCATCATGTTCCTCGGATTGGAGTCTCCCATACCCATCCCGCCGTTTGTCCCCATACCATCCCAGCCCTGCCACATGCCCCAATCCCCTTCGTCCATCATCCCCATGCCATCCCCCATCATGGAACCACCCCAGGGATTATTGAGCAGACTTTCCACACCCTGCCAGTTTCCTTGTCGGCTGTAATACTGGGCAAGGGTTGGGGCAAGTTGTTGCGCGAACACTCTTCCGTTTTGATCAATGTACTGACTGAATTGAGTCCGCGTTGAACGGCTGACCAGGTAGGTATCAATGCCGCCGCCGATCAATACGATCACCAGAAAAGCTCCCATCAACTTAAGCCACAGGCTACGAATCATGTCGGAACTCCGCAGAGAAACGATATCCCACGCCGAATACAGTTTGAATAAAACGCGACGCACGGGCATCGTCACCCAATTTGGCGCGCAGGTTTTTGATATGCTGATCAATCACCCTTTCATAGCCTTCATACGCCACACCCTGCGCAGCTTCCACCAGTTGTAATCGTGTGAACGCCTGCCCTGGATGGCGCATCAACGCTGTAAGGATGTCGAACTCAGTGGGAGTCAGGTCAAGGGGTTGATTGGCATGAGTCGCAGTATGCGCTTCAAGGTCCAAAATGAGCGTATCGGCGCGCAGGATGGGCGGTGGCTGCACCTGTCCACGACTGCGACGCAACACTACTCGAACGCGCGCCGTCACTTCACGTGGACTAAACGGCTTGGTAACGTAGTCATCGGCACCGAGTTCCAATCCGATCAATTTATCACTCTCCTCGCTGCGGGCGGTGAGCATGATGATGGGCGTATCCCCCTCGCGGCGGATCTGACGGCAGATCTCCCAGCCGTCTACGTGCGGCAAGTGCAAATCCAGAATGACCAGATCAGGCTTTTCATGCCGAAAGGCTGGCATTGCCAGTGCACCATCAGAGATGATGACAACCTGGTAGCCAGCCTGTTCGAGATATAACCGCAGGGTGCGGGTGATGTGCGCTTCGTCTTCGACGACTAAAATCTTGTCTGCCAAAACCGATCTCCTGCTATTTGTGCATGGTTAAGATGGTGAAGCCTGCTTCTGCGTTAGTGTGCGCACAAGCCAGAAAATGCCACCGATGATGAGCGCAAGAACGCCAAGTGGTACGAGCCACATGAACGCCATGCCGAGAAAACCAAAAGGCATCATGCCCCATCCACCCATCATGGGCATATAACCGCGATTACCCATCATACCGTAGCCGTTCCAACCATCACAGCCGTAACCGATTGCTGTGTTGTTCCATCCAAAGGGCATGAACATACCGCCAAACAAGCCGAGGGCGAAGAGAGCAATTGCGCCGATCACGATCCAGAGTGTAACGTTTTTCATTTTATCATTTCCTTTCGTAATAGATTTTTCATTAATTATTGGGAGCGCCCAAAGCAATCCAATCCAGAATGGTTTGAATTTCGGTTGAATTAAGTGGTGTGTTACGGAAAGGCATGTAACCGCTGTACACATAATAAGCGAGTCGACTGTTATATACATCGGTGGGAACAACGACCGCGCCGTTGACACTGCCTTTCAGAACATTCTCATATGTGTCGAGAAACAATCCATTTGTCCCGCCATGACAGGCAATACAACGCGCGGCAAAGATAGGTTGAACTTCATTCCTGAATGAGACAATGGTGGAAGGCGTAGGATAGTATGGCGAAGTGTTGGGGACAGTCTGCGTGAGATACAAGTTGGGATTGGTCTGCCAGCCGTTCATCATCCCGCCATTCATCATACCGCCGTGCATACCATTCCAATTTTCATAATCCCCATCGTGCATGTCCCAGCCTTGTTGTCCTTGAGGAGCGTAGTTCGGGTTCATCATCCACCAGTCTCTTCCCCACTGTCCCTGTGGTGGAATGACAGGAGGCGTAGTCTGCGGAGCGGGTGTTACCTGGAGCTGTGGAAGAACTATTGTCGGTTGAATCTGCTGGTGCGGAATAAATGTCGGCTGGGCAATTTGCTGAGCGGGCATGTTCGCAGTTCGTAACTGCGTGATGAATGTTCCCGCCGCAAATCCGCCCACCAGCAAAACTCCTGCCGCGACCAATCCGAGAATGAATTTTAAAACTTTCATTAGGCATCTCCTGTTTGTGAAGTTACGCACAGGATACCTGCTAGATATATAGAAGTTGTGTAGAAAAAGTAAAAGTCCTATATATGCCTTGACAATCTGTCTAGAATAGATAAAATATCATTACATACTGATACGATGATATGAGGAATGTATGATTACCGTCTCTGCCCCTTCTAAAACCAACTTACAAGCCAAACTCTTTCGCGGCTTCGGCGATCCCTCGCGCTTGGGAATTCTTGATGCGTTGCGTAATGGACCATTAACCGTAAGCGAAATCGTCGAGGCTACCAGTCTCTCTCAGCCTAATGTTTCAAATCACCTGGGTTGTTTGCGTGATTGTGGTTTGGTGGTGGCTGAACAACAAGGACGGTATGTCACCTACCATTTGAGCGACGACCGGGTGGGTGAACTGCTGGCTCTTACCGAGTCATTGCTCGCCGATGTCGCGCTCGGCGTCTATGAATGCACGCGCTATAACATCCCTCGCACAGAGAAATAGAAGAAGGCTTTGAATGAAACCGATTTATCGCGCGCTCGTCTCCCTGCTGATTGTCTTGTCGTTGGATTGGATGACCAAAACATGGGTTGAACAAGTTTTGATCCCCTTTCAGCCGATGCCGCTTGCCGGACAATTCTTCCGCCTGACACTTGGCTATAACACAGGCGTTGCATTTGGGCTGTTCGCCAACGGCGGAGTTGGACCGCTGGTTCTCACCGGGATCATTATTGTGGGCATGGTGATCTGGCTGGTAAGTACGCTTCGCAGTGGCGAATTGCCGCCTACAGCGGCCGCGCCCATCGGACTGATCCTTGGCGGGGCAATTGCCAATTTTGCCGATCGCTTACCGGATGGCCGCGTTACCGATTTCCTCGATGCTGGCTTCGGTACAACTCGTTTTCCGACATTCAACGCGGCAGATACGTTCATCGTGCTGGGCGTTGCCCTCTTATTGTTGGTTAGCTTGACGGATAAACAGCCTGTGGGAAGTGGCGGATGAAGGTCCTTAGATTCGGATATCATTTTCAATTACTTATGGAGAAATTACTATGATTACCAAACAACTCGAACTGCGCGTCGGCAATCTCGATTGCGAACATGACGCCAATGCCATTGAGCGCGGCTTGGAAGGATTTAATGGATTGGTGAATTTGAAGGTGTACTTTAAATCCGCCAAGGTTGCAATCACATACGACCCCGCCGCGACCGAACCTAAAATACTGAAAGAGAAACTGGAGTCGCTTGGCTTTCCGCCGCAGAAAGGAATGGAAATGGCTGAGCAGCCCAAGCCATGGAAAAACCCCAAAGTGCTTGCATCTGCCGCGTCGGGCATCCTGTTGCTGATCGGCTGGCTCATCGGACTGGCTGGCGCACCGGCAATCTTATCCACTATGATTTTTATTGCCGCGATCCTGATCGGCGGATATTACTTTGGACGTGAAGCCATCGAAGAATTGATCCTCGAGCGCGAAGTAGGCATCGAACTCCTGATGACCATTGCCGCGGTCGTTGCCGCTGCAATGGGTGAGCCGTTGGAAGGCGCCATGCTGGTCTTCCTCTATTCCATCAGCGAAGCCGCCGAAGGATATACGGAAGAAAAAACCCGCGCCGCGATCAAAGCCTTGATGAATCTCGCGCCAAAAGTTGCGTTAGTCCGGCGCGAGAACGTCGAACGTGAAATTCCGGTTGAAGAACTCGAAGTCGGTGACATCTTCATCGTCAAGCCCGGTCAATCGATGGCAACCGATGGCGCGGTGGTGGTCGGATCGTCGAGTGTTAACCAGGCGCCCGTCACCGGCGAGAGCGTGCCGGTTGAGAAACAGCCGGGAGATGCGGTCTTTGCTGGAAGTATCAACGGCGAAGGCGCTTTGGAAGTGCGTGCAACCAAGACCTTTGCGGATAACACCATCGCCCGCATCATCACAATGGTCGAGGAAGCCCAGGAAAAGAAAGGCAAGAGCCAGCGCTTTATCGAGCGTTTTGGCAAGCGTTACAGTCCCATCGTTTTATTTTTCGGCATTCTGATTGCCATTGTTCCGCCTCTGTTCTTCGGCGCGGGCTGGGTGATGTGGATCACACGCGCAACAGTCTTCATCGTTGCCGCCGCACCCTGCGCTTTGGTTATTTCCATCCCGATCACACTAGTAGCTTCGCTTGGCACCGGCGCGCGCAATGGTGTACTGATCAAAGGCGGAGTGTATGTGGAAGAGCTCGCCAAGGTGAAGGTTGTGGCGATGGACAAGACCGGCACATTGACGCGCGGCGAGCCGGAAGTGACCGATGTGATCCTCTTCCGTCAGGACCCGGACCGCTTAACAAATTCCAGGCAGGACTTATTAGCCGCGGCGTCTGGCATTGAGCGGCGCAGTGGTCATCCCCTGGCACAAGCTATCGTTCGATATGCGGATGCGCAGGCTATTCAACCGGTTGAGTTGGCAGACTTCCGCTCTCTCACAGGCGCTGGCGCTTCCGCTCGTTTAGATGGACGCACCATTTATATTGGCAGCCCCGATTTATTCCACTCGAAACTGAGCGTCTCGCTGGAGCATGCCTGGGGTGATATCAACCAACTGCAGGGCGAGGGCAAGACCGTCGTTATCGTGGGCGATGAACAGGATCCCTGGGGATTGATTGCCATCCGAGACAACATCCGCCTCAACGCCCAGAAAGCCATTGATGCAATGCACGCTGCGGGAGTCGAAAAAGTGGTGATGCTGACCGGTGACAATGAGCGCACCGCCCAGGCAATCGCCCGCGAACTCGGTATTGACGAAGTGTATGCTGACCTAAAACCGGAAGATAAGGCTGTCAAAGTGCGCGAACTCACCTCCCGCTATGGACATGTGGCGATGGTCGGGGATGGAGTCAACGATGCCCCTGCGCTGGCGGAAGCGACCGTAGGGGTTGCGATGGGAGCGGCGGGAACGGACGTGGCTTTGGAAACCGCCGACGTTGCGCTCATGGCTGATGATCTGGAAAAATTGGCGTACGCGCTGAAACTGGCGAAACGCAATCAGTCCGTCGTCAATCAGAACCTGGCTCTTTCAGCGGTCGTGATCAGCGTGTTGGTCATCGGCGCGGTGGGCGGTTGGTTTACCCTGCCGATCGCAGTCCTGGCTCACGAGATCAGCGAGTTCGTGGTCATTGGCAGCGGATTGCGCATGTTGCGAGATTAAGGAGTTATTAAACCTATGGAAGCAAATAAAACTTTAGAGGATTTGAGACGCGAGAAATCTGCAGCAGCGATTGCCAATCGCATGGTTTATTGGCTCAGCCGAAATTGGCTACTGGTGTTTTGCCTGGCGTGGGGACTTCTTATCGGCTTGCCTTGGCTGGCGCCTGTGTTTATGAAGTTCGGCTGGACGGGGGCAGCCAAAGTAATCTATTTTCTTTACGCTTTTGAGTGTCATCAACTTCCATACCGTTCCTACTTTCTCTTTGGACCTAAGATGACCTATTCACTGGCTGAAATTCAAGCCGTTTGGCAACCTACCAATAATCCGCTTATATTGCGGCAGTTTTTAGGCAATGAGCAAATGGGCTGGAAGGTGGCTTGGTGCGAACGGACAACTTGGTGGTATGGAAGTATATGGCTTACGGCATTGGCATACCGCTTTATTTATAAACGGTTGCCTGCTCTTTCATTGCGAGCATTTCTTTTGTCGGCATTGCCGATGGCATTGGATGGCGGTACGCACTTTATCAGTGACATCATGGATTTTGGTAATGGCTTTCGCGACAATAATGCCTGGCTTGCCACCCTTACGAACCACATTTTCCCTAGCACATTCTATGCAGGTGATGCATTTGGCTCATTCAATTTATGGATGCGGTTGATCTCGGGTGTCTTGTTAGGTTTCACTGTAGTGTTGTTCCTATTCCCGCAATTGGAGTCGGCCATGAATGATGTGACTCAAAGGATTGAACTCAAATTTCAGAAAGCTGGTCTATCACTGTGATTGGCAGAATTTTTACCGAAGCAAAATCATAAGCGAACGGCAAGCAAGAAGGAATCTGGATGCCTAACTCAAAAACTCTCGAAATCCCCATCTCTGGCATGGACTGTGCCGAATGTACCCAGCACGTTCAACATGCCATCGAAAAACTGCCCGGTGTGCAATCGGTGAATGTTTTTCTCGGCACAGAAAAGGCAGTTGTAAAACTCGACCCTGCCCAAGTGGATATTCCCGCGATTCGCTCCGCTGTTCAGGGTGCGGGATATGACGTGCCCGCTTCCAACTCGCCGAAAGTTGATCCTATTTCAATGGGCGATTTCAACCGCAAATTGACTGTCATGCTCGTTAGCGTGTTCGCCATTATTCTCAGCGTGGTCATCTTTGGTGAAGTCCTGGGATTGTTCGACTTCCTGAACGAACGTGTCCCCTTCCTGTTTGGTCTGGTACTGGTGATTGCAGGCGGCTATCCTGTCTTCATGAACGTTATCCGCGCCACGCTCAAACGCCAGATCATCTCCCACACCCTAATGACGCTCGGTGTCATCGCTGCGTTGGTTGTCGGTCAATGGGTCACAGCGGCGTTAGTGGTGGTATTCATGCGCATTGGTGATTACGTGGAGAACTTCACCACCGAAAGCGCACGCCGCGCAGTCAAGGAATTGACTGCACTCACCCCACAAACTGCCCGCGTGGAACGCGATGCTAAAGAAATAGAAATCCCTGTCAGCGAAGTAAAAGTTGGTGAGACCATTATCGTGCGTCCTGGCGAAAAGATCGCCGTGGACGGTGAAGTCATCAGCGGGCAGGCAACCGTGGATCAATCTGCCATCACAGGCGAATCCATGCCCATTGAAGCGGGGAATGGAACCCATGTCTATGCGGCAACGATTGCCAAATTGGGCAGTCTGCGGATCCGCACCGAACGGATTGGATCCGATACGACTTTCGGTCGTGTGGTCAAAATGGTGGAGGAAGCGGAAGCGCATCGCGCCGATGTGCAGCAACTGGCAGATAAATTTAGTGCCTGGTATCTGCCAGTGGTCGCGGTTATTGCCGCGTTGACATTTATTTTCACCCGTAATCCACTATCAACTGCTGCTGTTTTATTAGTTGCCTGTTCATGTTCCTTTGCGCTGGCGACACCCGTTGCCATGCTCGCGTCAGTGGGAGCAAGTGCGAAACGCGGACTACTCATCAAAGGTGGAAAATATCTTGAGTTGCTTGCACGCGCCGATGTGTTATTGGTAGACAAGACAGGCACACTCACTCTAGGTCAACCGCAGGTGACAGATGTTATTCCTTTGAATGGACTCTCACGTTCTGAAATCCTATCCCTTGCTGCCTCTGTCGAACGCTATTCCGAGCATCCATTGGCAGAAGCAGTCCGCACCCTTGCCCACGACGAAAATATCGCTCTGGTCGAATCGCAGAACTTTGAATCCGTGCCTGGACATGGCGTGCGCGCCACGATTGACTCGCGCCGTGTTGCTGTGGGCAATCGCCGCCTGATTCCTTCTGCAGAATCGTTATCCATTGCCAGTGAACTTGAAGCGCAGGGCAAAACGCTTCTGTTCATGGAAAGGGACAATGAACTTGTGGGCGTGTTTGCCGCTGCAGATACGTTGCGTAGTGAAGTTCCTGCCGCATTGAAGGAAGCGCGTTCATTGGGCATCCGTCATATCGAATTACTTACTGGCGATAATGAACGGACTGCATCAGCACTTGCAGATAAACTAGGAGTTTCCTACCGCGCCAACCTTCTGCCCGAAAACAAAATTGACATCGTGAAGGAATATCAGGCGAAGGGGCATGTGGTTGTAATGGTCGGCGACGGTGTGAACGACGCGCCCGCGCTGGCTCAGGCGGATATTGGTATTGCGATGGGCGCGGCAGGGACGGATGTCGCCATCGAAGCAGCACACATTGCGCTCATGCGCGAAGATTGGAATCTGGTTCCAGATGTTTTGAAGATCGCCCAACGTACCATGCGCGTTGTGAGAACGAACCTGTTGTTTACGACAGCTTATAACATCATCGGGCTGACTCTGGCAGCATTTGGCTTCCTACCACCTGTTCTCGCCGCTGCTGCGCAGTCGCTTCCCGATATCGGCATCATGGGAAATTCAGCGAGACTGCTGAGGCACAAATAAATCAACTGCCTTCGGAAACTCCGAAGGCAGTTTTTTATCTTGTTGACACACTGGCTGGGATTTGGTTCTTCCCTTGAAGAATCAATATGACTGCCAAAATTACAAGGTAGCCTACATAAGCGCCGACTTCTGTCAGGGAAGGATTACCGTTGTATCCGACCAGCGCTTTGAGAAGCAATCCCACCTCACTCTTGTCGCTCAGAATGGCATTGATGTTCCAGACGTTTTCGATTACTGAAGGAATGATCCCTGCTTCATTGAACTCGTGAACTCCCAGCCCAACCAGACCCGCCGCAAAAATAACCAGAAGAATGTTGGTTACGCCAAAGAAATTACGCAGACTGAGTCTCATGGTGGATGAAAACACTATCCAACCCAAAAACGCCGCACTGATCAAGCCAAGTAATGCGCCGGAAACCGTTTGCAACGGACTGGAAGTCAGTCTTGCCGCGAGCAGGAACAACGCCAATTCAATCCCCTCGCGGAATACTGCCAGGAAAGCCAACGCGAACAGGGCTTTCTGTCCCTTGCCCAGCGCTGCCTGGTTGGTTTGTTCCTCAATTTCACTCTTGAGTGTACTACCATGATTTTTCATCCATAGGATCATCCAGGTTAGGACTCCTGCGGCAAGAAGCATGGCAATGCCCTCGAAAATTTCCTCGCCTCTACCTTCGAATTCCATTCCAAGCAGGTTAAGAGCCAGCGCTGCGACAAGACTTAACAGTGCGGCTAAGCCTACACCTCGCCAGACGACGCCGTTCATATCCGTGCGCTTTAGTTTTACAAGGACTCCCAGTACGATGCCGATGATCAGGGCGGCTTCCAGACCTTCACGCAGTGATAATAGAAAACTTGCAAACATTGAATATAGACCTCCAGATCTTAGGGGATCCAATTGGATAGTACATTCACAATCAGATCAGGATTCGCGGGATCATTTGTTTTCAAATGAACCGCAAAGTTGTGCGGGCCATCCATGCCTTCGTGCATCATGAAGACACTGGATTCGACAATGGTGCTTTCGCCAGGTTTGAGTACCATCGAACCGATGGTTAGTTGAGGTGGTCAGCATCCCTCCAGTACTTCGATGTACGGGTCTTCCTTGAAGCGCAGTGTGCCATCCCCGGTATTGGTAACTTTGATCGCGAAAGTCTTCTCCACGTTAAACTTCACATCGCCATAGTCAATCAACTGTTGATCCACTGCGATCGACGGCGTGCTGCCACCATCCCCCTGACGCGCGAACAGAAATACTGCAAGGGCGATGAACACTCCGCCCAGCGCCAGAAACAGCCACGGGAACTTCTGCTTTTGTTTCTGTCTCTTATGTTTTTTGCTCATAGAGCCTCCTTAATTTCCATATTCAAACTGGAACGAATAGATGTATGCGATCAGGTCCCAGATTTGTT
>JAHDWC010000103.1 GCA_023382575.1 Anaerolineales bacterium | reverse complement strand
TTCGCCGTGTTGCACCTTCTCGCCAACCAGTTTTGTAAAATCAGGAAAGTCAACAGCATCCGCGCTAAATGTGCCTACGTCAATCACTTCATGACCAAGCGCCTTGACTGATTCGATGACAACATCCTTAAGCGGAAAGCCCCCATGATCACAACCGACTGCTACTTTCATACATTCTCCAAAAAAGTCCTGACAGGTTTCAGGAACCTGCCAGGACCAACTAGTTAAAGTTCTTTTGCTTTTGCAACTACATTATCGACGGTAAAGCCAAGTTTTTCAAAGATGACTTTCGCCGGAGCGGAGGCGCCGTAACGGTCAATGCCGATGACAGATTTTGCGTATCGTTCCCAGCCCAAAGTTGCTCCTGCTTCGACGGCGAGTCGCTTCTGGATGTTCTTCGGCAACACAGACTCGCGATAGGCTTCATCCTGTTTCTCAAATAATTCCCAACTTGGGAAGGAAACCACACGCACGCCTTTACCTTCGTCCGCAAGTTTTTGGGCAGCATCAAGGATGAGACTGACTTCCGAGCCAGACGCCATGAGGATGATCTCAGGTGTACCGAAGTCTTTCAGCACATACGCACCCTTCTCAACCAAAGCAGGTGACTCCAAAGTCGGCAGGTTTTGACGAGTCAGCGCCATCACGGTCGGACCGTCACGCCGTGAGATGGCAACCTTCCAGGCTTGTGCGGTTTCGTTCGCATCTGCCGGGCGGATGACAACCAAATTCGGGATCAATCGCAGCGAGGTAAGATGCTCAACCGGCTGATGCGTGGGACCGTCTTCTCCCAAGCCAACCGAGTCATGTGTAAAAATAAAAATGGATGGGTAATGTGAGAGCGCCGCCAAACGAATCGACGCCCGCATGTAATCAGCAAAGACGAGGAAGGTTGCGCCATACGGAATGATGCCACCAAAAATGGACATACCATTCAACACCGAACCCATCGCGTGTTCACGTACGCCAAAATGGAAATTGCGCCCGGCATAGGAATCTTTTTGGAAGGCAGGCGAGCCGTCAATTTTGGTGTTGTTCGAGGGAGCCAGATCCGCGGAGCCGCCGATGAGTTCAGGCAGTTTCGGGGCAAGCGCATTGATGACCTTGCCGGAAGCGGCACGGGTCGCCATGCCTTTTGCGTCCACGGGGAAAGCTGGCAGCGCAGACTCCCAACCTTTCGGGAGTTCCCCGCTCAATCGCCGCTGCAACTCAACCCCAAGGTCCGGGAAGAGGCGCGCGTACGCTTCACCGCGCATTTTCCAATCCGCTTCCAGTTCGCGTCCGCGCTCCACGGCTTTGCGATAAAAATTCAAAACATCTTCGGGGATGAAGAAGCGCGGCTCTTTCACCCAGCCGAGGTTTTCTTTTGCGGCGTTGAGTTCATCATCGCCGAGAGGTTCGCCATGCGCCTTGGATGTACCCTGTCGATTCGGCGCGCCAAACCCGATAATGGTCCGGCACATAATGATGGACGGACGCGGATCTGCCTTGGCGGCTTTGATGGCTTTATCTATCGCTTCGACATCGTTGCCATCGTCCACGCGTTGGACATGCCAGCCATACGCCTCAAAACGCTTGGCGCGATCTTCGGTGAAGGCGAGATCGGTGGAACCGTCGATGGAGATTTTGTTATCGTCGTAGAGGTAGATCAAGCGTCCAAGTGAAAGATGTCCCGCCATTGAGGCCGCTTCTGAAGCGACACCTTCCATCAGGTCGCCATCGGTGACAATGGCATAGATGTATGCATCAAAAATTTCGTGACCAGGCTTGTTGAAAGTTGCGGCAAGGTGCGCCGACGCAATAGCCATGCCCACGCCGGTGGCGAATCCCTGCCCAAGCGGACCGGTGGTGACTTCCACGCCGGGGGTCAAGCCGTATTCGGGATGTCCCGGTGTGAGGCTGCCCCACTGACGAAAACTCTGCAATTGCTCAAGCGAGAGTTCGTAGCCCGTCAGATGAAGCAACGAATATAGAAGCATCGAACCATGCCCACCAGAAAGGATGAAGCGGTCACGTCCCATCCATTTGGGGTTACGCGGACTGTGTCGTAGATGACGAGTCCAGATGGTGAATGCCATCGCGGCTGCGCCCATTGGCAAGCCGGGATGACCGGAGTTGGCTTTTTGAACACCGTCAGCGGATAAAAACCGCAGGGTATTAATCGCCTTTGTTTGAAGGTCTGAATCCATGGATCTTTCCTATATGAAAAAATTTTGTTTATTTTACCAAACGAGACGCGCCCCAATTGTCTCGGTAAAGTCTTAATATTTTTCTTTAAGTTCTTTGACCGGCAGGATGATCCGGCCTTCTTTCTCGTTCCCTACTATGGAGATTTGCTCCCGTTTATGGACGGACATCCACGCGGTGTAGGCGGCGACCAATGCATCCAACTGCTCAGGCTGGTATAGTAACTCAACCGGCCAAGTCCCTTTAAGCATTTTATGACGCGTGATCTCTTCAAAGAAATACATCGGGTCTTTGATGCGAAGCCCACATTCGTACAGTAGTAATTGACGCTGCAACTTCCCTTCGATGGAAGGTTTGGGAAGCGGCACACCACCACCCATAACACTGTAACATGCGTGAGGATGCGTTTCCAATAACTGATATGGTTCATCGTCAGCGGGATAATACTTAAAGCCGATCTTCTCGAGCTTGCGGTACAAAGCAAAGCCGTTTTGCATCCAATTCGGACAAGCCTCCAGAGTTGCGGGAGTCCCAGACACTGTGATTCCACGCTCGCGCAGCTCAGTCTCCGCCACCCGGTAGTTGGAGGCGCGGCTCTTTTGCGACTTGAACATTTCCTTTTTCTTCGCGCGCACCAAGCCGCGATTCAATCCGGAAGGGGCATTGATCGCCACCACCGCTGCGGATTGACCCGCGAGGAAAGCTGTCACCTCGTCCAGTTCGCCGTCTGCGAGCGAGACAAGATTCAGTCCCTTGTCCAACGCCGCATAGGTGAAGGACTTTTGAGAAGAAGTGGGGTCGATGCCGACGAAAACCGTTTCAGTAAAAAACATAGTAAGATAACCGCAGGCAGTATCAACAGAATAACTGCCAACCCTATTTTACTTCCAAACTATGAACCGATCACAACGAATCACACTTTACATTCTCGTCCTCATCGCCAGCGCCGCATGGATCGTGCTATCCGCAGACGGCAGCGCCTCCGACGCCATCGCCGATACGCCCGCTCCGCAGGTGGGATTCGCCGCTCCTGATTTTACGCTCGAAACTTCGAGCGGTGAAACCGTCACACTTTCTGAGCTGCAGGGCAATGCCGTCTTGGTCAATCACTGGGCAACTTGGTGTCCGCCTTGCCGTGCAGAAATGCCCGCCATGCAAAAACTGTATGACGAATATAAAGATCAGGGTTTCGTCATTCTAGCTGTCAACAGCACCGTTCAAGATAACCCAATGGACATTCCGCCATTCCTAGAAGAATATGGATTGACCTTCCCCATCCTGCTTGACCAAACCGGCGAGGTCGCACGCGCATATCAAATCCGCTCGCTGCCTTCCTCCTATTTCATCAACCGTCTTGGCATCATCACCGAGGTTGTCATCGGCGGACCCATGTCTGAAGCCCTGCTCCGTACTCGTATCGAGGAGGCGTTGAAATAATATGCTTGAACTCTTTCAAAACATTTTTGCGCCGCCGCGTCACATGATTCTGTTAGTTATTGCCGCGTGGCTGGGACTCACCCTTGCCGAAAAACGCGCCGAACGTTTCAACGTCAGCAAAGACGACCTTAATAACGTAACTTTTTACGGCTTACTGGCTTTCATCGTTGGCGGACGGCTTTCGTTTGCACTTCAAAATCTTGTGGCATTTACCAAAAGTCCGCTCGGCGTTTTCTCCATCAATCCTGATCTCTTCGATGCAACCGGTGGCATCTTTGTTGCCATCCTCGTGGCAATGATCTATGGTCAGCGGAAACAACTTCCATTTTGGAGCACGCTTGATGCGCTCACGCCATTCTTTGCAGTTATGGTTATAGGATTGGGATTAAGTCATCTTGCGGCAGGAACTTCCTTTGGATATGCGACCGACCTACCCTGGGGCATCGACTTGTGGAATGCACCCCGTCATCCCACGCAGATCTATGAAACCCTCGCTTCACTCCTGATCTTTGGGTTGCTGTGGTCTCTCAAACTGAATCCACGCTCAGGGGTTCATTTCCTCTCCTTCGCAGCATTGACCGCCCTCTCACAGATCATCATTCTGACATTTCGCGCCGATACCCCCATCGTGCTCGATGGTTATCGTCAGATGCAGATCCTTGCCTGGGTGGTGCTGGCTGTCAGCTTTTTTCTGATCGAGCGACGTCTCAACCCTGAAGCGAAATAACAATTCTCGGTTAAAAAAGAGCCGGGCGGATTTTCATCCGCCTGGCTCTTTTACTGCAACATTATCCGAGTTCAGGCTCGATCAAACCGTAACTCCCATTGCGCCTTCGATACAGCACATTGATCTTGCTGGTCTCGGCGTTGTAAAAGATGAAGAAGTTGTCGTGTCCCAGATTGCGCATCTGCACCACTGCTTCATCTTCCGTCATCGGATACAAGATAAATTTCTTGCGCTTGGCAAAAAGCGGCGAAAGCTCGCCCGTCTCTTCGTCGATAATATCTTCGAGCACTACTTCCGCGGCAGAACGACCGTCACCGCGATTGTGATATTTCTTCCCCTTATACCTTTCGATCTGACGCTGCATGTTATCCAGCGCTTTGTCGAAGGCGGCCAACGCCTCGTCTGCCCGCTCTTCCGAGCGCAGGGTAAACCCTTTACCAAAAACTGTAACTTGCGCCACATTGCGATCCTTTGCATCGCGCGCAGCTTTGTGATGCGCAAGTTCCACACGTGCCTCTTCAATCGCAGGCAGGTAATGGTCCAAATTGCCCGCCTTCTTGGAAACGTACTCTTCGATCCTTTCGGTCAAACGGATTTGACGGGTCTGTACTTCCACTTTATTGGGCATGGTATCCTCCGATTAGATTGTTAAACAACACAACAAAACGCGCTACACATGCCGCAAACCATGCCGCGGCAATGCACGCGCGACTGTCAACGCATAGACCATCTTCGCGCCAACTGAAGACAGCGCTTCAGCCGCAGAAGAGAGAGTGGACCCGGTTGTTGAAACATCATCAACGACGAGAACAGACTTACCCATCACCCCATTGCCTGCCTTGAATGCATCTTGAACATTGCTTCGGCGTTCCACTTTGGACAATCCCACCTGTGAACGCGTTGTTTTCTGCCGCGCCAGTTCTCCCGGCGCATAACGGATCCCCAATGCCATTGCAAGCGGATGTGCGATCATGGCAACTTGATTATATCCCCTTTCCTTCATTCTTTGTTTGCTCAACGGGATCGGGATCATCAAGTCGATGTTCCATCCAAGCCCCTTTACGAATGGAATCATCTGGCTGGCGAGCGCATCTCCCATGGAAATGTCACGCCGATATTTTAATTTATGCAAGGCAGATTGCACTGGTTCTTCAAAGACCGCCCATGCCCTTAAGGCATGAAAAAGCGGCCGCTCCGCAAGACAGGCACTGCACACACCTGTTTTTTCCTGCGGGAGACCGCAAACTTCACAAAGCATTCCATCAAGCACAGTCACGCGGGCTTGACATTCCTTGCACCAGCGCGACCCCATCTTGCCGCATCCGCCACATAGCGGAGGGAACAATAAATCGAGAGCACCCCAAAGTGTTCGGTAGGCTGCGTACTGCAAATTCGTCAAAATCTGCCTCGCAAACTTGCCTGAGAATGGTATTTTATTTTTTGTTATGGTCCAAGCAACGGACCGAAAGCACCAGCAATCTGGAAAGCAGCAGGAGCCATCAGAATGATCATAATCGATGGGAAGGTCAACAACGCCATTGGGATAATCATCTTAACCGGTGCCTTGTGAGCTTCCTCTTCGGCGCGTTGACGACGTTTGATCCGCATCTGGTCAGATTGGATGCGCAAGACCTTCGCCAAGCTTACACCCAGAATTTGGCTTTGGATCACTGCCGCCACAAAACTGGTCAATTCCGGCAAGCCAACACGGTCCGCCATGTCACGCAAAGCTTCGCGCTGGGTTTTGCCTAATTGCACTTCACGGATCGCACGTCCAAAAAGGATCGAGAGTTCATTCTCCCATTTTTCACTGACTTTGGACATCGCCGCATCAAAGCCCAAACCCGCCTCCACGCAGATGGTCAACAGATCCAACGCATCTGGCATCGCCTTTCGAACTTCGTTTTGACGGCGGCTGATCCTACTTTGCAACCAAAGCTGCGGGAAGAAAAAGCCCAGCAGAGTGAAAATGAGCACAACGAGGACAACTCTGGAGAGAGGCCAATTAACAGTGGGAAGCGTCGAGATCAACAGCAACAGACCGCCGAAGACCCCCGCGCCTACAAAACGAGTCGCCAGAAACGTCGACGCATCGATCCTGCCAGGGTTTCCAGCCAGTTCCAGCTTGAGGGTCGTTTCCTGCAACAACTTTTCCGGTGTGAAGCGAATGGACAGTTCACCAATTCTACGAATGATCGGGATGACCACACGTTCCATGAACGGCTGTTGAAGTTCGATGTCCTCCAAAGAAACATTCTCGCCGCGCTGGGTCGCTTCCGCCAGACGGGCAAGGACGGGGTCGCCCGAATCTTCCTGGGCATTACGCGCGTAACGCGCCCCAATGACGGCAAGCAGGACAGCGCCGCCCAAAATCACTACACCGAGGATTACAGCAATCACTGTTCCCATACTACACCTCGATATCCGCAATACGCATCATGATAAAGTAACTTGAGAAGATCAAGCCGAGAATCGTACAGATAATAACAGCCGTACAAATTGGACCGCCATCCGTGACGGACATCAAATAATCAGGGTTAAGAAACCACAGAATCAGGGTAAGACCAAACGGAATGAGGGAAAGCACCGTACCAGACGTTCGCACTTGAGAGGTCAACACACGGACTTCGCCCTTAATACGGACGCGTTCACGGATGGTGAAGGAAATATTATCGAGAATTTCTGAGAGGTTACCACCGACTTCGCGTTGCACGTTGATAGCCGTTACAACAAAGTCAAGGTCGTCGCTCGGAATTCTGCGGAGCAGATTTTCCAACGCGGTTTCCATGGGGATACCGATCTGCATTTCCTGCACCACACGGCGGAATTCATCGCTGATCGGAGATGGGAGTTCCTTGCTGATCGCCTCCATCGCCTGCATGGTCGAATAACCGGCGCGCAGACCGTTCACCATCAGGTTGAGCATATCGGGCAGTTGGTCATTGAATCGTTGAAGACGCTTGCGTTGTTGAGCCTTGACATAAAAGCGGGGAGCAAATGCGCCAATCGCGGCACCGATCAAAGCAGATATGGGATGCCGATTTCCAAGAAACCACGCCACTGCCGCGACCAACACAATACTTAAGAGAATCAAGACCAGATATTCAGCGACCTTGAACTTAATATCTGCGCGAGCCAACTCGCGCGCGATGTTATCGCCGAACGAGGTCTTTTCCACCCGTTTTGAAACCCAGTTCGTAATAACGTAGCGCTGGGCTTCCTCATTGACACTCCGCTTATCGTCATCCAGATATTGGCTTAGGCGTTCTTCAACCAAAGCGCGTTCGCTGTTCGAAGAAACGATAACACCAATCACCAATAGGATGATCAATATGATGCCACCGACAATAATGATCCAGGTCATTTATTTCCTTCCGGGCAGTCTGCGTGAAAGATTGGCATCCTAATAACGGCGACGCTCACCAATACCAAAGATGGAGGGCGGCAGATGAATACCCGCAGCTTCGATCTTATCCATAAATTTGGGGCGCAACCCAGACGGACGCAAACGACCGATAATACGTCCGTTTTCCGTACCAGTCTGCTCGAAGACGAAAATATCCGTCATTGTAATGACATCGCCTTCCATACCACTCACTTCAGTAATGGTCGTCACCTTACGTGTACCATCACGCATACGTTCCTGTTGAACGATCAAATCCACAGCGCTCGCAACCTGTTCGCGGATGGCGCGCACGGGGAGGTCCATACCTGCCATCAAACACATTGTTTCGATACGAGCCAACGCATCGCGCGGAGTGTTGGCATGCGCCGTGGTCATGGAACCTTCATGACCCGTATTCATGGCTTGAAGCATGTCCAGGGTTTCGCCGCCGCGGCACTCACCGACAATGATGCGTTCAGGACGCATACGAAGGGCGTTGATCACCAAATCGCGGATCGTAATCTCACCGCGACCTTCAATATTCGGAGGACGTGACTCCAACGTCACCACATGTTCCTGACGCAACTGAAGTTCTGCCGCGTTCTCAATGGTAAGGATACGCTCGTCGGAGGGAATAAAACTGGAGAGGACGTTCAGAAGCGTCGTTTTACCGGAACCGGTACCGCCTGAAATAATGATATTCAGACGAGCTTCCACGCACGCCTTCAAAAACTGAACCGATTCCGGAGTGACAGAGCCGAATTGGATCATCTGATCTACGGTAATCGGATTCTTGGAAAACTTACGGATGGTCAACACTGGGCCTACCAGTGAGATCGGCGGGATGACGGCATTCACACGAGAACCGTCCGCAAGACGCGCATCCACATACGGGCTGGATTCGTCGATGCGGCGACCGAGTGGAGCAACGATACGGTCAATAATACGCATCACATGCTCGTTACTTTCAAACGTCACCGGCACGCGATGAATCTTACCTTTACGCTCGATGTAAATATTCTTTGGTCCGTTCACCATGATTTCAGTGATGGTGTCATCCTCAAGGAGAGACTGTAAAGGTCCAAGCCCGAGAATTTCAGCCGCGATCTGTTCGAACAGGCGCGCGCGCTCCGGACGTGAAAGAACGATGTTTTCTTCGGTGAGAATTTGTTCAAAAAGGTTTTGGATTGTGCGGCGGACTTCATCCGTGCGCGACACATCCATCGACGGATCGATCTCAGCCAGAAGTTTGTTCTGGACGCGGGTCTTCAGGTCGAAATAAGAACCTGCCTGCGGAGATGTGATCGGCGCACTGACACGCCTGGCCTGCAGGGAAGAAAGACGGGAGGCATCGCCGCCTCCACCACCCGATTGTCCCTCGCCACCAGAAGGCGGTAAGGCCGGGGAAGAATTCCCGCCACCTTGTTGTTGATTATTGTTGCCACCCTGACTCTGCTCAATACGTCTAAGCAACGACATGGAAAGACTCCTTAACGCTTCATAACTGGCATATCATCTTCAGTTTCAAGGGTGCTCAAACGCGCCCGCACAGCCTCTGCCAGTGAAAGGATACCCTTGCCAATCGCCTGGGTTTTATTATCCAACATGAACGGAATACCGCGATTCACTGCGGTAATGGCAACCTTCTCTTCCAGCGGGATCGAAGCAACGATCTCATGCTTGAGGTTATCGCTCACCCGCTCCGGGGTGATCCCGATGCGTTTGTCATAGCGGTTCATGGCGAACACGATACGTTCCTTGCTAATTCCCATGGTGTGGAGCAGATCAAGGAACAAACGCGCGTTTTTGATCGCAGGAATTTCCTGCGTGGTTACCAGCAGGATGATATCAGTCGCGTCTATGGTCGAAAGGATGACATCGCTCAAGATGGGCGATGTATCCACGACGACATAGGAATACATTCGCTGCAACATCTTCAAGACTTTCCCAAACTGGTCAGCGGATACCTTCTCTGCCATTTCGGGTCGCTGTGGCGCGCCAAGGATACGGACGCCAGACGCCTCATGCTTGACGAGAATCTCCTCGACCACATCTGGCTCAAGGTCATCGATGCGAGGCGCAAGTTCGAGGATGGTGTTCTTCCCCTGTTCATTGACAAAAACTGACACATCGCCGAACTGTAAATTCGCATCCACAAGGACAGCGCGGGTATCTTCGTTATTCAAAGCAATGGCCAGGTTGACAGCGATCGTGGTACAACCAGTTCCACCTTTGGGGCTGTAAACGGTAATGATCTTGCCGTTGGATGTCGGGGCAAAGCCTGCCATCACGGAAGATGTTCCGCCTGGAGCAGACACCATCTTTTGCTTGGAACCCTTTTCCCGTTCCAGATGCGCCATTTCACCGGCGCGCTTGATGGCTGAGATTAACTCATCGCCCATGGGGGGCTTGGTAAGGAAGTCACGCGCACCGGCAAGCATGGCACGGCGCATGTAATTCGGGTCACCCTGTACCGAGAGGATCACCACCTGAATATGCGGGGATTTCTGTCGGATCTCCTCGGTGGCGCTGATACCGTCGATATCCGGCATGTTGATGTCCATCAGGACGACATCAGGATCGACTTCGCTGGAAAGTTGTATCCCCTCCCTGCCAGACCGGGCTGTACCCACAACGTCCACATCAGATTCAAACTGTAAAAGCTTGCGAACGTTCTCCCGGGTTTCGGCAATATCATCAACGATGAGTACCCGAATCTTATCTACAGCCATAGAAGCAAAATCCAATCTCTAAGAAACTAGATAAACCTTATTATTGTGCAGGGACGGTTACAGCGTCATTCGGAAGAACCGGTGAAGTCAAAGTGGTAATGGCGGGCTGCATAGCGTACGGCAATTTCGCAGGCACAGGGATGTTGTACTGGCTCAGCAGGAATTGAAGCGTCGACGCCTCTGTCGCCAGACGAGATTGGTCGGTCGGATTCCGAAGCGTGAGCGACAATTTGGCATTGGTGTACATCAAGTACGTCAGGGTGATCGAGTCCTGCGGCGAGACAATCAATGTGATGATGTCTGGCACGGCTGGAGCCTGTTGAGCATTGGGGTCCGTCGCAGGCGTTTCAGCGGTCGTAGTCGTCTGAGACAGCGGGAAGTTACCAAGTTTCATCACTACCACATCTTGAAGAAGCGTCTGACACACCATGCGTGGACGCTGCGCTTCAGAAGGAACGAGATAATATGGCTGCTGAACGGAGGGATCCAATTCCAAACGGCCTTGCGGAGAGCCAGTCCCTGCAACACCGAGAGAAAGGATGGGCAAACCTTCCACTGCCAAGCCCGTTCCAGTTGCACCTTGAACCGTACCGCCAAGACCTGTACCGGTCAATACAGCTGTCAGGTTGGGAAGGATCGTTTGGAAGGAAGGATCGATATCGACGAAGAGGAGACAGGCATTGACGTTGACGCGGGCGCCATCATTGATCGCATAACCTGAAACAGAGAGGCGATCCACCGGAATGGACATGGCCGTCATGCCGGGCGGAATTAACGAAGCCCACTGTGGACCAGAGATCGGCACAGCATTGGAGGCATCTGTAACCATCGCCTCGGTAATGACCACGCCTTGATCGAGCGGGAACTTGGCTACTTTTCCAAGCAATAAACCAAGCTCATCCTCAGTGTACATGACTGTAACGACATTTCCCTGAGGGATCTGCATGGTCGCAAGGAATTCTTCAGTGATCTCCTCACCCTGTGGGATGTTCTGAGCAGCATAGTAAACATTTGTGAAGACCGGCTGATCCACTGGTTGTTGGGTAAGTAAAAATTGGCGGATGATAAAAACACCAAGCGCCAAAGCAATTATGACGATTAATAGTACCAATATCAAGGTACGACCGCGACGCATAGACAACTCCTCTCGGCGAGTTCTTTAGAGTATTTTTTCCTTCTTATAACACATTGATTATACAGGAAAAATGTCAAAAGCATATTATGGTACAGAGTAGGGACTCGCCTCTATATACTTAACAATGTTGTTAAGTTGTAATTCAGTTTTTTGCCTGAACTGTAAAGGAAATCCGGGCTCCCGAACCGATAGCGCTATCCACTTCGAAGTTTCCACCCAACATTTCTGCGCGTTCCCGAATGAGTTTCAAGCCCAAATTCGTCGATTCTTTGAGGGTTTCCGGGTCGAAGCCCTTGCCGTTATCATCCACGCTGACTCGCAGGAAGTCATTGCCCAAGTCGAGATGCACCTTGACCAAGCTGGCCTGACTGTGCCGCGCAGCATTGCCAAGCAATTCCTGCACGGCGCGGAAGATCATCACTTCGAGGTAGGGTTCGAGGCGGCGTTCCGTGCCCGTAACCGTGACGCTGACATCCAGTCCGGTCTGTTCCTTGAACGCATCCGAATATTTTCGGAGGGTGGGAATCAGCCCAAGATCATCGAGCATCATCGGGCGCAACTCAAAAATGAAATTGCGCACCTTTTGGAAGGTACCCATCGCTGACATTTTGAGATTTCCCAATTCGTCTTTTGCCTGCGCCGGGTCGACATCCAACAGACGCATCGCGATCTCTGTCTGCAAGATGAAGTTGGACAATGCTTGAGCTGGGCCATCATGCATCTGACGTGAGAGGCGCTGACGTTCCGCCTCCTGCGCATTAACGATCATCTCGATGCCAGCCATCTGACTCTTGGCAGCAGCGGCAGCTCCGCCGCCCGCCCCCTCCCCTGCTCCAAAAACGAGCTTATCCAAAACAGCCTTGTACTTTTCGAGATGCTGTTTATCGTTCTGCAATTTCTCCAACTGACCGCGCATCACAAAGAGCCGCTGTTGAGCATCCAGTGCGGAATCATACGCCATGCGCAATTCTTCCAGACCGACGCCCTGCTTCTGCACCTGTTGAAGATGAGACGTAATTGCCGTGTTTCTCTGCGTTAATTTGGATAATTCACCCTGACTCTGCTCGATCATCAGCGTGATTTCGCGCAGAGCGCGCTGGGTTTCATCCAATTCGGTTTTGTAATCCACGGTCTCTTGATTCGACATGAAAACTCCTAAGATATGATGTCGGTATCGCGCAAGGTCACCCAGCCGCGTTTGAGCGCGTAGACGACAGCCTGAGTGCGATCTTCAACACCAAATTTTCGCAGGATGGCAGTGACATGATTCTTGACCGTCTGATGGCTGATGCCAAGCAGAGTGGCAATTTCTTTATTGCTCATGCCGCGCACCACGCAAGCCAGCACTTCCATCTCACGGTCGGAGAGCGGATGGAACGGAGTGCCAGGCTCGCTGTATGAGCGGCGCGCGCCTTCCATTCTTTCCTCCACCCACAGTTCCAGTTCGCGGCGCGTGAAGACGTTATTTGCAAACACATACTTCCCTTCCGATACTTCGCGGATGATGCGGGAAAGCGTTTGCGGTTCGATGTCTTTGGAGCAATAACCATGCGCCCCAGCCAGCGCCGCATGAATGGCTTGCTCGACATCATCATAGCCCGTCATCAAAATGATGCGGGTACTCAATTTATCCTGAAAGACTTGATGCGTGATTTGCTGTCCGTTCATGCCGGGCAGATTCACATCCAAAACAGCGACGGTCGGCTTCTTGGAGCGGATCAACTCCAGCGCTTCATCCCCCGACGCGGATTGGGCAATGATCCGCATGTCCGGTTCCAAAGACAGCGCATCCACCACGCCCTGACGGAACAATGGGTGATCATCAACGATTAGCAATGTAATTTGGTTCATCCCAGACCCGATCTCTCTTTTCAAATGGAATTGACTTACTGAACGTCACTATTTTAACCTATTATGGGCGTTTCCATGAGTAGACAACCATATTTTCCTCGCCAAACGCGGGTGTAAACGGACTTTCCGACCTGAAAACGACTTCTGCATTTTGTGCAAGTTGCGGATAAAACATCGGGAAGGCGATGAGGTAATCCGCGCCTTTTTCATCGAGGAACTCTGCCAGACGCGCCTCATCCCGGATGAAGGGAATGACCTCCGGTGAGATCAAGCCTGCCAGATCGATCAACTCATGGTCATCGAAATAACCCAAGGCACCGATGTCATGTGCAGCAATGATCGCATCCTCGGGCAGATTCTCCGACGCCCACTTGGCAGTCACCACCATTTCGCTTTCGATAATGGCGACATCTTGAGCGTAGGAATTCGCGCCCAAGATCATAAAGCCAAGCACGAGCATGATGAGACTTCCGCGCCAGATGGTCTGAGCGACCCAATGATAGCGTTTGAACATTTTGCCGGCATCGAATTCGAAGAATGCCAGCAGACCAAACAGGAAGAAGATGGGCATGGCTGGCATGATGTACCGTCCGTGTTGATAGACGGGCAGGCGCGAAACATACAGATACAGATAGCCAAAGCACCAGATCAACGCGGCCAGGCTGCCCCACATGCGCGTGCGAATGGATTTGACCAACCAGCCAATGACACCGAGAACGAGTACCAGACTGGGTCCCACCAACAGTTGCAGAGACATTTGCCCGAGACGGTCCAGGATGGGCAGCGCCTGCCAGGAGGCATATTCCGCCTGCTTGGCATAGAACGTATTCGGCATGGGCGTCCCCCCGACTGCCAGATTAAAGAAGAGATAAAGAAGGAAGAGCACACCAAACCCCAAGAGGAAGCGCAGAAATGCCTGTCCGCGAGAACGCATATCTTTTTCGTTGAGGACGATGACCATCAGGATGGGACCGAGCAGGGTTAAGCCATCGGGGCGCACCCACACTGAAAGACCCGTCAACAGCCCCAAGGGTAGATAACGAGGCGTGTTCGTCATCAACAAGACCAAGACGGTGGTGACGATCAGTCCGTGGAGCAACGTCTCCATGCCAGACATCCCCGCCCATGCCAGATGCCATTCAAAGACGATGAACATGCCCACCCACGGCACGGCAGGACGATAGGTGTTGACGAGGCTGCGGACGGCCCATTCACATAAGACCCCAAGAGCAAAGAGCGTGAGCGCGCCAAGCAGAAACGTCCAGAAGTAGGGAGAGAACTCAAACAGGAAGCCCAACGCTAGCAGCGCCGACCAAAGCGGAGCCGTGGAACCGGCAGAAGGAACCCCGAGACGGAACGACCATTCGCCATGCTGTGCGAGATTACGGGCGTAGGTTTGATGAATCCAAGAGTCATCGAGCGGG
>JAHDWC010000102.1 GCA_023382575.1 Anaerolineales bacterium | reverse complement strand
TCGTACTGGAGATTGACTCCCAAGGATTAATTCTAACAGCAAAAGAGATTTTAGGATTAACGCAATTTGAACAAGTGCGCCTCTTTCGGACCCGAAAGTTGCCCCCGTTTTCTGAAGGCTTCATCGTGGCTGTGTGAAGTACAATTCGAGCATTGAGCCGATTCACTTTAGGAGACATTAAATCTCATGAGCGATGATCTACTGACCTACGAAGCGACGCAGTCTTACCTCACATCGTTGGTTCCGCCGCGTGAACCTGAATTGCTGGCGATGGAAGCGTATGCTGAAGCGAACGACTTTCCCATCATCGGTCCCGCCTGTGGATATTATTGCTATCAACTGGCGCGGATGATCGGAGCAAAATCAATATTTGAGTTGGGTTCCGGGTATGGCTATTCGACAGCGTGGTTTGCAAAGGCGCTTAAAGAAAATGGCGGCGGGATCGTGCATCACACCGTCTGGGACGAGGAACTCTCTCAACAGGCACGCAGCCATCTCGTCAAGTTGGGAAGCGAGGACTTAGTTCAATTTCATGTCTCTGAAGCGGTCGCAGCCTTGAAACAGACTGAGGGTCCGTTCGATATTATTTTCAATGACATTGATAAACAGGACTATCCGGCATCTTTGTCAATTGTTAAAGAAAAGCTGCGTCCTGGTAGCTTGCTCATTATCGATAACATGCTTTGGCATGGACGTATTTTTGATAAGACAGACTTTTCGCCCGCGACGATGGGTGTACATGAATTCACCAAACAGATCACGCAAGATAAAGATTGGATCGTTTCACTGACTCCGATACGCGACGGTATGATCGTAGCGTATAAAAAATAAACCGTAGCAGGCGCATGAGAATATACATGACAAACTTCAACCTCATTCCAGATCGCAGAAAGAATCCGCACGGCACGAAGTGGACCTATTACGAAAAAGATATTCTTCCGATGTGGGTAGCGGATATGGATTTTCCAGCTCCAAAGCCGATCTTGACTGCCCTACACAAGCGCTTGGAACATGGGGTTCTCGGATATGAGATCCCCGGCAAAGCAATACAGGAAACCGTCGCTGCCCGCATGGATTATTTGTACAAGTGGAAGGTGTCTCCCGAGTCCGTGTCGGTTGCTCCCGGCATCGTCAGCGGATTTACGGTCGCGGCGCGCGCATTACATAATGCGAAGCGTGGCATTGCAATCCAAACACCGGTCTATAACGAATTTCACGAAGTTAAGAATAATGTCGATATTCCACAAATTGATATTCCGTTGGTCAAGAGTGTGAAGAAAAATATCCTTCATTATGAGATCGATTGGGACTTATTCGAGAAGCGCGTCAAAAAAGCGGGGATTTTCCTGCTGTGCAATCCGCACAACCCGCTGGGGATCATCTTCTCGCGCAGCGAATTGATCCGCATGGCGGAAATTTGCATCAAACACAAGGTCATCATTGTTTCAGATGAGATCCATTCCGAATTGCTTTTGGATGATCACAAGTTCACACCGATGGCGAAAATTTCCCGCGAGATCGAAAAACATGTTGTGACTTTAATTGCGCCATCCAAGACCTTCAATGTGCCGGGTCTGTTCTGCGGATTTGCCGTCATCCCGAATAAGGAATTGCGTGAGCCGTTTGAAAAAGAAATGCAACGTATGCGTTTGCATGTTGCCAGCATGGGATTGCATGCAGGCATGGTGGCTTATTCCGGCAAATGCGACAATTGGCTGACAGACCTGAAGCATTACCTGACCGATAACCGAGATTTCCTGGTGGATTTTGTGACTCGAAACATGCCCAACGTCCGCACGACGATTCCCGCCGCGACCTATCTCGGTTGGCTGGATTTTACCCAGACAGAAATTGACGGCTCACCCTTTGAGTTTTTCAAGGACAAGGCAAAGGTCGCATTAAGCGAAGGGAAGATTTTCGGCAAAGAGGGAGCAGGTCATGCACGCATCAATTTCGGCACGTCTCGTGCGATTTTGAAGGAAGGTCTGGAGCGGATGGGGGAGGCGCTGGGCAAGCGTTAAACAAAAAGACGGATGGGAGTTTACCCATCCGTCGGACTAACTATGGTCAGGGAAGTAGGCGAAGCTGCAACCTTCTTTTCGTTTGGGGAACGTCTGGTTCTAAAGCTTGGCTTCGACCAGTTCAGGGCGTTTCGCCCTTCCCTTCGATGTTTGTTTTAGGTGGTACTTCTATCGCAACCTCCTTTCTGTTTCTTGTCACCATAGTACAACAAAGACGGGGAGAGTACATTAAAAAGACCTTTTATTTTTGTAATCAGTTTATGTGGATTCCTTCAACGGAATCTTGCGTGTAACCCAATACTGCAACTCAAAATGAATGGGGAATAAAGGCAATATCCACGCGCCATACCAAAAGCCTGCAAACTTCGTCATCAGCGCCCGCGCCCGTTGTAAATTGCTCCGCTCAAAGTTAAGAGGAAGCATCAGCAATTCTTCCAACTCGCGGCGCAGCGTTTTGCCGGTCAATCGTTTGTAGAGTCGAAATTCATACTGCCAGGCATCCAACTCACCGTAAACTGAAAATGCCGTCAACGCACCTTGTTGAAGATGACGCACCTCATGCACGAACAACGTCCACGCACGCGGATTTTCCAACGCGGATTCCATCGTATAGTGCACGGAATTGAGATAGAACTTCTGACCGAACTGCCAGAATGCTCCCACACTTTTGCGCGCACGCCTCAACCCGACCCGGATGCGGTTTGCCCTCACAAAGTCCACCGCCCCGCGGCCTTCCTCTGAAGAAGACGCTACCTTCTCGAAATATTTTTCAAGCCATTCGTCTTGTCGCATATTACTTCAATGCAGACTCCATCAAGCCGCGCAATTCTGTGATTAAAGACACCATGCCCGAATCTGGCAGAGAAAGATCATCCACTTGAATGAGCGTTTGATTCCCATTCGCTTGAATGTCGATCTCGTAGATGAAACAATCCGCGCAGACGCCGGTCGGGCGCGAAGGTGTGAATTGCATCACCGTGAGAACTTTATTCAATCCATCGAGCTGACTTTTCGTCAGCGTACCAGAAACATGTTGACTGGCCCGCTCGTCGTTGACAGTATAACTGCCACCCGAATTCACCTCGATGGAACGCATCAGCCCCATGATGCCACCAGATTGTGTCATCTTGATTGTCCAGCCATCTTCCACGGAAAGGGGCGTCGGCTCACTCGTCGGTGTGGCAGAAGTGGACATACATCCCAGCACGAACAGCGGGAGGATCATTCCAAGGAACCATTTGAATTTCGACATCTTTCGTCTCCTTCTTGATTAAGCATAGCAAGAAAAGGACGAACTCGCAACTGATTTGTTCCGTCGATTTCAGATAGTTCCTGATAGCAGTATGCGTTAGAATCGAACCGAGGATTTTTTATGAGAAAAATTGCAGTTCTTGGAATCGGTCAAACCAAAGTAGACGAACATTGGGATAAATCTCTGCGTGAGTTAGGCGGTGAGGCCGCCTTTCTCGCCATGCAAGATGCCGGCATGGACAAGGTCGATGCGCTCTACGTCGGCAATATGCTTTCGCCCATGGTCAGCGGACAGAATCAGCTTGGCACGTTCTTTAGCGATTGGATCGGGTTGTGGCATCAGGAAGCGGTCAAGATCGAAGCGGCTTGCGGATCAGGTTCAGCGGCGTTTCGTTCCGCGCTGATGGCGGTTGCTTCAGGTGACATTGAGTCCGCGCTGGTGGTGGGCGTTGAAAAGATGACCGACAAAGCCGGTAAGGACGTCACAGCGGCGCTCGCTACGGCTGCCGATGCCGATTATGAACTTGAACAAGGTGTTTCCTTTGTAGGGATCAATGCCATGGTGATGCGGCGTTACATGCATGAGTTCGGTTGGAAGCACGAAGATTTTGCGCCATTCTCGATCAATGCCCATGCAAACGCAATGCATAATCCCCATGCGCGTTTGCATGAAAAAGTGACCGTGGAAAAGTTTGAGAAATCGTCGATGGTGGCGACGCCGATCAATTTGTTGGATGCCTCTCCGGTGGGGGATGGCGCGGCGGCGGCGATCATTGTCCCGGCGGAAAAGGTCCTTCGTCAGCCGAAAGTTATCGTAGCAGCCTCTGCGGCGGCGACGGATACCATCGGAGTCCACTCGCGCAAAGATCCCATGTTCCTGAATGCAGCATATTTATCTTCCAAACAAGCCTACGCCATGGCAGGGCTGACTCCCAGCGACATCGATTTCTTTGAATTGCACGATGCCTTTTCCATCATGGCGGCGCTTTCTCTTGAAGCCAGCGGATTTGCCGAACGTGGACAGGGCGTGCGGCTTGGGCTGGATAACAAGATTCACCCGAAAGGCAATTTGCCCATTTGCACGCGCGGTGGATTAAAAGCCCGCGGGCATCCTGTCGGTGCGACTGGGATGTACCAGATCGTGGAAGTTGTCCAGCAGTTGCGCGGCGAGTGTGGCGCGACGCAGGTCGATGGCGCGCGAGTTGGCATGGCGCAAAACATTGGCGGCTCTGGTGCAACCATCATGACCCATATTTTGAGCGTAGAAGGTACAAAATAGCTGATTTCTAGCGTGTAGTCATCTAATCTGCCAAAATTTGCCTTAAAAATATATTTTTATACCCGTTTTGATCTTGCAATGGGAAAAGTTATGTTATATACTGACATCACTTAACACTTTTGTAAGGAGGTCGACATGACGGCAGAGAAGAGGAAATTGACGCGCAAGATTTTTTCCTACTACATGCGCGTCCTGGATGAATATACGGGCGAGATCATCGGTCAGATCGCCGATATCAGCACGGGTGGCTTCAAGATCGAAAGCACCCAGCGCCTTCCGGTTGGCGCCAGTTATCAGCTTCGCATCGACCAAATGGGTGCCATTTCTCCCAAAAGTCACATCACCTTTGCGGCTCGTACAAGGTGGTGTCAACGTGACCCGTACGATCCCACCATCTACAACGTCGGCTTCCAGATCGTAGACATGACCCCTGCAGACTACGACATCTTCGTCAGTATGTTCAACGCCTATGGCGTTCAGCAGAAGGTTCATCACAAAAGCAACACCGACTACATTTGGGGATAAACTTATCATGCAAAGCGCCCTGTCCAACAGACAGGGCGCTTTTATTTTGGCAGACAGGTGGTTTGAAAAATAAAAGCGTGTAAAATTGCCGCAATGAAAAAATTTATCGTCTTCTTGATCCGATTCATCATCAACCTCATTGCCAAAGTGGAAGCAAGAGGCTACGAGAATTTACCCGGAAAGGGTGGCTTTGTGATTGCCGTCAATCATCTCGGCTTTTTGGATGCGCCCATGGCGTATTATGCGCTCAACGATTGGAATCTCTTCATCCCGGTGGCGGAAAAATGGGAGGAGATTCCCATCCTGCGCTGGCTGGGGAAGCATCTCAACGCCATCTTTATCGACCGCTTCAACCCGGACCTGAAAGCGATGCGTGAAATGATCAAGCGCATGGAAGATGGACAGACCCTGGTCATCGCGCCGGAAGGGACTCGCGCACGCGACGAAAAGATGGCACAAGGCAAACCGGGTGTTGCCTATCTCGCTTCCAAGATGGGTTGGGTCATCGTCCCCGTGGCGATCAGCGGAACGGAAGACCGCCTCATCATCCGGAATTTGAAGCGCCTGAAACGCTCGAAAATTAATCTCACCGCAGGGAAGTCCTTCACACTTCCATCCTTCCCGACCGAAGATCGAGAAGAAAAATTGCAACAGTACACCGACGAGATCATGTGTCGTATTGCTGTGTTGCTGCCCGAACACAACCGCGGATATTATGCCGACCATCCGCGTTTGAAAGAATTATTGGCAGAGAAGGAATAATGTCCGCTTCGGTGCGTTTCATCGCCAGAAAGATCCTGCCTCTCATCGCCGACATCGAAGTTCACGGCGACGTAAGCCAACTTCCCAAGGGCGGCTACATGCTTGCTTCGAATCATCTCGGCCGGCTGGACTCGCTGGTGGTGTATTACGTTATCGATAACGACGATCTCATCCATCCGCTCACGGATAAATACAAAAGTAACCTTTTCTTTCGCTTGGTGGCATGGTGGTTGCGGGTCACCTGGCTCAAACGCGGACAAGCAGATACCAAAGCCATGCGTGAATTCATCACACGTTTGAAGAATGGGGGAGTGATGGTCATTGCGCCGGAAGGCACGCGCTCCAAAACAGAGAGTCTGCTCAAGGCGGAGCCCGGTGCGATCTATATTGCCAGTATGGCGAACGTCTGCATCATCCCTGTGGCATTGACCGGGACGGAAGATGCCGTTGTCAAATCCAGATTGAAGCGTTTTCAAAAATTGAAGATCACCATCACCACCGATGGCGCAATGATCCAACCGCCGGATATCAAATCTGTCAAAGGCGTAGAGCGAGATGTGCTGTTGCAAAATTCCATCGACGAAGTCATGTGCCATATCGCGGCTTCGCTGCCTGAAAGTTATCGCGGCTATTACAAAGACTTCCCCAAAGTAAAAGAACTCCTGCAAAACAAAAAGACGAATCCATAGGATTCGTCTTTTTGTTGCGGAAAAATTTTTAGTACATTTGCATCGCCAGCAGCATAATGGCGCCGGGGATCAACGTCGCTACGCCAAGCCAGCCAGAGAGCGCATCTCGCTTTTTAGCAAACATCACCCAGGCTGTGATTCCCAAACCCACAAAAATCAGCGGCATGAGGTATCCCAATCCAAGTAAAAAATTGAAAATGCCAGAGCCCGGACTGGTCGAAGCCACATCTTGAAAAGCAAGCAGCACAGCCACAGGGGCAAACACCAACGCGCCACCCGCAACTTGCGACGACAACAGCCAGATTGCCAGCAGCAACCGGATGATGGGGGATTTTTGTTTCATGATTTCCTTCTCCTGATGAACGGATTGTCGATGGCTTCAATTATATGACTTTCACTCAACTTTGGATTAACAGAACTGACAGCCGCGCTTCTCCGCTTCGACGATAGCCTGATCGCTGGACCAGAAGAAATTTTCCTCACCGATGGCTTGTACGAGACCGCCACGTTCCATCATCTGTTTTGCATTCTCATGGACACCCGCAAACATCAGCGTGCCACCTTGTTTATGGACTTTTTCATGCAGGCGATGGATTGCTTCGATCCCGGCAGTATCGATCAACGAAACGCCACGCATTGAGAGGATCAAAGCATGTGTATCGCCCAAATTGGAGAAGGCCTCATTGAATTGACCCGCTGCCGCGAAGAACAGTGGCCCCGTCAAAAACGCCACGCGGACGTGTTTGCATTTGCCCGCGGTCTCGATACCTTTTTGTTTTAACTTCTCAACATCCACTTCCTGCACGGTGATGTCGATGCTGGCGATCTTATTGAGGAAGACTGCTCCAGCCAGGAATGACCCAATAAGGATGGCTTGCGTCAGATCGAGGACGATGGTCGCAAGCATTGTCACAGTAAAAGCGATCATGTCGGTCTTGAAGAATTTGCCGAACATAAATCGAATGGCTTCCCATTCGCTCATGCGCGCAGCTGTGACCATCAACACTCCTGCCAACGCCGCCAGCGGAATCTTTCCCATCAGCGGGGCGAGCAGGAACATGGAGAGCAAAATCCCAACCGCGTGAATAATGCTGACCATGCGCGTCTGTCCGCCGGATTTGATTCCCACACTCGAGCGGGCAATGGCTGCTGTGGCAGGTACGCCGCCAAAGAATGGGATGATCATGTTGCCAATTCCCTGCGCGATGAGTTCCTGATTTGCCTGCATCCGCACGCCGGTCATGTTCGAGCCGACGGCTCCGCACAGCAGAGATTCCACAGCACCAAGTGCTGTGATGGTGAGGGTTGGCGCGATGAAATCGGAGAGATTTTCCCAAGGGATGTTGGCAAGGCTGAGGCGGTCTTGCAGGATCAAGGTTTGGGGGATGTCTCCGATCACTTGGGTGGACCAGCCCAAGGTCCAGTGAAGAAGCGTGGCAAGGATCAATCCCAATAACGACGCGGGAAATTTCGCGCTCCATTTTGCGGGCATGAAAAGCATGGTCAAAATGACGACCATGCCAATGACAACCGCGTGCCAGTCTGGGACGAATCCACCTTTGAAGTAGCCGAGCAATTTGAAGGCGGCGGTTTCGGCGGCTTCGGTTTTCACACCGAGGAAGTTGTCGATCTGACCGATGAAGATGATGAGCGCGATGCCAGAGGTGAAACCGCTGATGACAGCCGAAGGGATGAAAGCGATGAAGCGACCAAGGCGCAGAATACCGATGAGCAATAGCATCAGCCCGGAGAGCAAACCCGCCATCCAGATGCCTTCCAACCCATAGCGTTGAACGAGAACGATCAACACAGCCGACATGGCACCTGTTGGCCCGCTGATCTGATAGGGAGCGCCTCCCAACGCGCCGATAAGGATTCCTGCCAAAATCGCTGTGACCATCCCGGCAGCGGCGGTTGCGCCGGAGGAGACGCCGAAAGCAAGCGCCAGCGGTAAGGCCACCGCTGCGACAGTGAGGCCAGCAAGCAGGTCTTGCTGGAATTTGGCAAGTGAATAGTTTGAGAACTCGTCCTTGTACAGGCGAGCCAGGGAACGTCTTGACATATTTAATTCTCCGAAAAAGGTATTACCCAAAGGCTCAGTGCTCCCCCAAGGCGTCCTTTGGCTTGACGGCGGTTATTTTATCACTGTTGATTTTATTTTGTAGACGGATTCCATTGCTTTTATGGAATCCGTCTACAAAGATTTAGAACATTACCCCGCAATCATATGGGACAAGATTTTCCTCTTGCACATCGATGATCTCATGCGGGAAGGAACGGTCGATGGTGTAGGTGAGGCGCGAGAATCCGCCCCATTTGGTGAAGACAATGATCTCCACGAGGGCGGTGTTGCCGTCCAATTTAACCAGCGGCTCAAGGTTCGTCATGGCACGGATTTTCGTCCGCTGTTCGAGATTGAATTCCATGCCGAAATCGCCCGAGTTGACGTCTGCGACAATCTCCTCCAATGCGGCATGGTCACAGACGATTTCGGTGTCGTTGTAATTGGCATGCCAGACGAGATAGAACTGTTCTGCCATGATGAGAAAAGCGACATACTCAAAATAGCCTTGCTCCACATCTTCGACTTCAATGAATTTCCAATAGTCTGCAAGACCTTGGTCTTCAGGGATATCCTCAGATGAGGTGTAAGGTGGAACATCCGCAGGGCGGGCCAGCAGGCTGGGAAATGAGCCAAGGAAATCGACCGGGTACACATAATCCAGAGCATATCCTTCCTGCATGGAAAGATGCGGAAGGACATCGAAGTAGGTATTCACATCAAACTCATCGCCTTGCTTGATGCCCGTATCGATAAGCGCATCCGGGATGTCAACTGCCTGCAATGTGCGCACATCCGATACGATCTCTGCACAGGCAGAGATAACCGTCCCATCGCGTTGGGTTGTTGGTGCCAGTAAAGTCTGGCAGGATATAGAAAATAGGAGGGTGATAATTAGAAAGAGGAAAATTGTTTTTTTCATACAATCCCTTGTGAATGCTTCTCTATGAAATGGATTCAAACGTTCCATCCAGATGAAGGTAGAACGTTTCAACATTCAAATGGGGAAAGATTGCCTGAATTTTGGTTTGCGCATCCTTCAGGTCATGTTTGTGGCGTTTGTAGGTTCCGTCGCGTCCATAGGCGCGGCAGTCTTCGTGATTGATAAGGCAGACCGTTTCAATCGAATGAATTTGTACCGCCAGCTGAACATACTTCAAGACCATCTCATAATCATGCACGCCGCCCGCCAGCGAGATGATGTCGAAGTTGTCGTACCCAAAGCGCACCGTGATCCACGGTTGGATAAATTTTTGCAAGCGGTAATCCATGCAGTGGACCACCAACGCATCACAATGAATGATCGGTTTTTTCGTAGCCATTAAAGAATCTCACCTTCGTGTCGTTTTAAGAATTTTCCGTCGCCGCGTTTGCCTTTCCACTCATCGCCATCCACGATGAGCTTGCCACGCAGGAACACCTTCTCCGGGTAGCCGGTCAACTCCCATCCCTCGTACAAACTGTAATCGGTGCGCTGATGCGACATCCGCGCGCCATACTTGACCTTTTTCTCCGCATCCCAAATGACAATGTCCGCATCCGCGCCGGGGATGAGCGCGCCCTTCCGCGGATACAAGCCAAAAATTTTCGCCGCATTGGTAGACATATACGCCACAAATTGATTGGGCGTGATGCGTCCCGCGCGCACGCCATACGTCCACAAAATCGGCATACGGTCTTGGATGCCTGGCAAGCCGTTCGGAATTTTCGTGAAGTCATCCTTGCCTAGTTCTTTGCCGGGAATGCCAATCGCGCTTCCTTCATAGACGATGGAGCGGGTCCCGTCGAACAAGAAAGGGCAATGATCCGTGCCGATGGTTTGCAAAATGCCCTCGGAGAGTCCTTCCCACAAACGCACATTATCGTTGACCGAACGCATCGGCGGCGAACAGATCCACTTGGCGCCATCGGGTCGGCGCAAATGATCGATGGTGAAGAATAAATATTGCGGACAAGTCTCGCCCATCACTTTCACGCCACGTTCGCGTGCATATTTGAGCATATCCACTTCGCCGCCCACATTCATGTGGACGATGTAAACGGGGGAATCTGCCTGCTCTGCCATGGCTGCCATGCGCAGTGTCGCTTCCACTGCACCCCAGGCAGGACGAGTAAGCGCGTGCCATTCGGGTGTTTTATGTCCCGCTGCCAGCGCTTGCGTGGTCAGTGCCTCGATGACGTCTCCATTTTCGCAATGTACCATCATCAACATGCCATTGTGTTTGGCAATTTGCAGGGCTTTGAAAATACTGCCATCATCGATGCGCAGACGTCCGTTGTAGGCGGTGAAGACTTTCAGCGTTTGGATGCCCATCTTCATCAACGAAGGGATTTCCTTGGCGATCTGCTCGTCGAAATGGGTCAGGTTCATATGGAAGGAATAGTCGATGGCGGCTTTTTCCGCTTTTTGCATCCACAGGTCTACAGAGTGAGCGAAGCCTTCATTCTCTAAGACGACGAAGTCCATGGCGGTGGTGGTGCCGCCGAACGCCGCTGCTTTGTGACCGGTGTAATGGTCATCGGAGGAGACGGTGTCAAACATGGGCAGGTCGAGATGCACATGCGGGTCGATGCCGCCGGGCATGATCAGCTTCCCTTTGGCATCCACCAAATGGTCGGGATTCTCTTCGAGATTAAGTCCGATGCGGGCGATCTTTTCATCCTCGATCAAAATATCGGCGGTGAAGGTGTCGGACGCGGTGATCAGAGTTCCATTCTTGATTAGAGTCTTCATGGTGCTCCTCTTTGCCTTTATTTTATACCAAATTGAATCTGATATAATTTTGCCGATGAATCCGAAGCGTTTTTTGATTTTGTTTGTTCTTGTCAGTTTGTTCCTGTTCGGGTTGTGGCTTCCGGCGGGGGCGTCGCCCAATTTGCAGCAAATATCCACTCCAACTGCCGGGGCGGATGGTCGTATTATTTATGTGGTGCAGCCTGGTGACACTTGTACAAGGGTGTCGCTTCTGACGGGGATTTCGGTGGATCAGTTGCGCCAGTTGAATTCAAGACTCGATGAAAACTGTACGCTGGTCGAGGGGCAGGAATTGCTGATCGGTATTGTCGCGCAGGCAACGCAGACGGCTCCGGCTGAATCCACGCCCAGTACGCCGACGGTCACGCCGACGCCCATTTCGGGTACGACAGAAGTATGTGTGCTGTTATTCGAAGATACAAATGGCAATGGGCTTCGGGAAGAGATCGAGCCAGCCGTGGCGGGTGGCGCGGTCAGTGTGACGGAAAACAATGGCAAGTATTCGGCTTCGCAAGAAACGTCCATTCCAGCAGATCCGGAGGCGTATCAGGGCATTTGTTTTACGGATGTGCCTGAAGGGGATTACACCATTTCAGTCGGCGTGCCATCTGATTACAACCCAACCACCTCCCTGAGTTCCTCGTTGAAGGTCAATGCGGGGGACCAGGCTTCGGTCGGTTTTGGTGTTCAACGTCAGGACATTGTGGTGGATGATACTCAAACACAAGAATCGAGTGGGGGCGGTCAGTCCACAGTGTTGGGGATCGTAGGCGCACTCCTTTTGCTCGGCGGTGCAGGGCTGGGATATTACGCCTGGCGCTCAAGCAAACCCGAGAGCAAACTTTCCGGCGGCGGGTTTACGAAGAAATAAAGCGATGGCGCGGGATCACTCCCGCGCTATTTTTTTAATTTGAATGTTTTACGATGAATGGGGGAGTGTCCGAGTTCTTTAAGTTTTTCCCCATGCCTGCGCGTCCCATAACCTTTGTGCAAGGAAAGTCCATAACCGGGATATTGCTCATCCAAACCGAGCATGAATTCATCGCGCGCGGTCTTGGCAAGGATGGAGGCGCTGGCGATGCTGAGCGAGCGTTGATCGCCTTTGACGAGCGCAGCTTGAGGGATATCCAACTCAGGGAGTTCGAGACGGAAATCGGTCAGCAAAAATTCCGGGAAGATGACAAGCATCTCAAGCGCCCGGCTCGCGGCTAGACGGGTAGCGGGCACAATGCCAAGTGAGTCGATTTCTTCGGCGGGAGCGAATCCGATGCCCCAGGCGAGGGACGTTTCTTTGATGAGCGGCGTCAGTTCGCGGCGCTGACGGGGAGTCATCTGTTTGGAGTCGTGGACTCCGCTCAAGGTTTGGAGAAGATGCGGATGGTTTTTGGGAAGGATGACTGCACCCACGCAGACTGGTCCGGCAAGGGCGCCGCGCCCGGCTTCGTCTAATCCTGCAATATATGAATAGCTTGCCCAGAGTTGATGTTCGTGGGAGAGATCAGGGTTTGAGATCATACCTGCCGCGCATGGCGTTGAGGTGGATGCGGAAGATATCCCCGATCATGCGCAGGGCGTCGCGCACCGCGCTGACTTTGCTATCGGCGTCGAAGTACCATTGAATGGGAACTTCTTTGATGCGTAATTTTTTGCGGCGGGCGAGATATAAAACTTCGATGTCAAACGACCAGCCGGGCAGGGTTTGTTGACGAAAGATGGCGTCGCTTACATCTGCGCGAAAGCATTTGAATCCGCATTGGGTGTCGTTCAATCCCGGCAGGATGAGCAGACGGATGATGAGATTGATGGCGCGTCCGCCGAGATGACGATAGGAAGGCTCGTTGTAGCGGATGGCTCCGGGCGCTTCGCGCGACCCGATGGCGATGTCAAACCCGTCGATGGCGGGCGGCAGGAATTTGGGCAATTCCTCGATGGGCATGGACAGGTCCGCGTCACATAGGAAGCGAAACTCGCCGTGGGCTTCGAGCACTCCGCGTTGGACAGCGTTCCCTTTCCCGCGCCGCTCCTCATGCAGGACGATTACGCTGGGATGCTGATCGGCATATTCTTGCGCGATCTCAAATGTGCGATCTGAACTGCCATTTTCAACGACGATGATCTCATACGAATAGGATTGCGTTTTGAGAAACTCGATAATCCGCTCCAGGGTACGCGGCAGGCGGCTCTCTTCGTTATGAGCTGGGATGATGATGGAAAGATGTGGCGTGTTCAAAACGAGTGGTCTATTGATTTAAAAAGAATATGATGGCTGCGCCGGCAACGACGACACAACATTCGACGATGAACATGCCGACCAGCAGAATAAGCTGGTTTCTGGTCATGCCCATGGGACGCTTGGCTTTGGGAGCAGCCGGGCGCGGGCGGGCGGGATTGGGTTCACGAGTGGGTGGTTGCTGTTGCGCTTCTTCGCCTTCGTTGAATTCGAACCCCAATTCATCGGGATTGAACTCGTCGCCTTCGGAGGCGTTGAAGATCGCTTGTGCGCGTGAAACGGGACGATCCGTCTGGAGCGGAGCTTCGGCTTGCAACTCTTCTTGTGATTTGGGCGTTACGATGCGGTCGCCAAGCGCATAGATCGATTCGGTGCGTAAGACAGGACGCGCCTGCATGATGGAAGTAGCAAACTGCTTGATGGCGTCGCTTCGCACTACGCGGATGCTGGGGCGGAGCGAGTCAATCTGTGCGCCCGGGTCACTGGCAATAAGCACTGGTTCGATGGGCACAGACAAATGGATATGTTGACGCTCGAGATATTTTTGGAAAGCACGCGTCAACTTTGTGATCAGATCGATCAGATTGCGCCGCGCGGGAACAGGCGTGCCGTTGTTGATGAGATTATTCCACTCCGTGCCTCTCGCTTCGAAATGACCCTTGACCGGTGTCACCAAAATGACCGAGACGGAACTGGCAGTGATCAACACCATCGGGACGATGATCTCGCTGTTGGGCAGAATGAAATTGCGGATGAGCACATACCCCTTATCCAACAAGCGATCCAGTTGTGGAATGACCTTCTTTTGAGCTTCCAGTTCAGGATACCAATTCAACCCGTATTTTAAGGTGCCTTGAACACGGGCAATAACGTTGATATTGCCGTTCGCATCCTGGAAGGGGGTAGTGTCTATGATTTTCATGGGCTATTAAAAGAAAGGCACATTTTCAAGTTCATCATGATCGATGCCCTCACGTGTGGCGATGAACTCACGGTCATTGGACTTGACCAGCATCACCGGCTTGGAAACGTTGAACGTGCTTGCCAGCAATTCCTCCCGCGAACCGGTCACAAATACCTTGCCGTCTTGCAAACGTTCCAAAAGCGATTTCCGATCCAGCACGAGGTGATCTGAAAATATAGTTCCCCTCCGCTCGAATGCACGAACGATTGAGATTTGTCCATTTTTATAGCGGACTGCTTCGATAACACCGTCGAAATTTTTTGCCATATTTCTTCCTCAATGGAGATATTTTAACACAAGGCGTTAAACTACAAAGGCACAAGTCACGAAAATGCAACCTCCGTGTCCTCTGTGCCTTGAGCGTGGTGATGATGAAAATTGGGTAAAAACCCATACAACTTCAGTCGGGGCGCCGGGATTCGAACCCGGGACCTCTTGCTCCCAAAGCAAGCGCGCTAGCCGGACTGCGC
>JAHDWC010000101.1 GCA_023382575.1 Anaerolineales bacterium | reverse complement strand
ATGTACGAGAAATCCCCCCGCGCGAACGCCACCCGAAGATCTTCCAGACCTTCGACGCGCTGAAAGAAGGAGAGTACTTCACTCTGGTCAATGACCACGACCCGAAGCCTCTCTTCTATCAATTCTCGCACGAGCGCGAAGGCTTGTTCGGCTGGGAATACCTGGAAGAAGGTCCCGAAACCTGGCAGGTGAAGATCAGCCGTGTTGCCGCGTCAGCCTAGGGAACGGAACAACTGCGAAAAACGTCCCGAAGGTTGTTAAAAAAACCTTCGGGACGTTTAACAAAAGGCAGATGATCATGTTTTCAAATCCCAACTTGAATACAGAAGAACAACGCAAGAAAGCCGAACGCTTTCGAGCGTTACATCACGGTTGGCATATTTTGGTTGCCCCCAACGCCTGGGATGCCGCCTCCGCCAAGGTGTTCGAACGAGCGGGGTTCAGTGCGATAGCCACAACCAGCGCGGGGATCGCGTCTGCATACGGCTACCCCGATGGAGAACGGATGAGCCGCGACGACATGCTGGAAGCAGTTCATCGAATCGCAAACGCGGTTGCGATTCCAGTCACCGCCGATATGGAAGCGGGGTATGGCATCACGCCAGAGGAAGTTGCAGAAACCGCGCGGCTCGTTCTCGAAGCGGGCGCGGTCGGGATCAATCTGGAAGATGGAACGAAGGATGAGCACCATCCGTTGGCGGATATTTCCTTGCAAGTCGAAAGGATAAAAGCGGTTCGGCAGGCTGCGGAATCGTTCGGCATTCCGCTGGTCATCAACGCGCGTACGGATGTATATGAAAAGTTCAACCAAAACGACAAAGAGCTTTTGGCTCAAGCCATCCTGCGCGGAAACGCTTATCGGGAGGCGGGGGCGGACTGCATTTTTGCGATTAGCGTAGATAATAAAGAAACTATCGCTGATCTCGTGCGTGAGATCGCGGCGCCGCTCAACATCCTTGCCAGACACGGCAGTCCAACTATTAACGAGTTGGAAAACCTTGGGGTAGCGCGTGTTACCTTCGGCTCCATTCCGATGCGAGCAACGATGACGCTGGTTGTACGGATCGCCGAAGAACTCAAGCAATATGGAACCTACAGTTTCGCACAAGGCATCCTGACCTATACCGAGGCGAATAGTTATTTTGAAAAAGAAGCGAGAGATTGACGATAATTCAAAAGAATGAGAGACAGCAACGAGACCTCGCGGCATTGCAAGATTTATCTTGGCGCAACCGAGCAACATAAATCCCCATTCGGGGACGATGCGTCACGATACTATCAACCGCGTACCATCAGTTTCCATACCATAGTACCCTGCCGCGAAACCTGTTGCACCTACCTGACAGACGGCGCAAAAATATGGTGTAGAAGGAAAAAGGAGTAAAAAAAATGAAAACAATAGATTTATTGGAAAACCTGCAATTTGGAGATAAGGATCCTCGCGCTGAACCGCTCCATGTTGACAGGCAGGGACGAGCGATCCTTTTCACACTCAAACCGGAACAATCGATCCGTGAACACAATGCGCCCAGTTCGCCATTTTTTGTGGTGGTACTAAAAGGACAAGGTGTTTTTACTGGCGGCGACGGTGTTGAACACACTTGCGGACCCAACACGCTCCTCGTATTCGATGCGGGCGAAAACCACGCCATCCGCGCGATTGGCGAACTAGTCTTTATCGGCATCCTGCACGGTTCGCCGCTCGCTCAAAAATAACCGATTGATCGTTGAGGCGAATTTCCCGCAGGCGCAATTCACATGAATCTCGAACACGAATTTCCCGGCCCAAATTATGGCTACATTCTTGAGTTGTACGACCGCTATCAAAAGAATCCTGATGCGGTAGACGAGTCCGCCCGCCGCTTATTCCGTCATTGGATGCCAGCCGCTGTTCAGGAATCGGTCGTTGCTTCGAGAATTGATCTACGCAAATTGACCGGCGTTGTGAATTTGGCTCAGGCGATTCGTTCGCAGGGATATCTGGTCGCCAGACTCGATCCACTCAACAACCATCCCGGGACGGATCCGATCTTGACGCTGGATTCCCATGATTTGAATGAGGATGATCTATCCCAGCTTCCAGCGGACCTGGTGAAACTGCGCGGCGATCACCAAGCAGAAAACGCTTCACAGGCAATCGAGATGTTGCGCTCGATCTATTGCGGCGCGATTGGTTATGACTATGGTCACATCTGCAATCCCGAGGAACGCAAATGGTTGCAGGAAGTCGCCGAGGCGAGGCGCTTTCGTCCGCCGAAACAAACAATGGACCGGATGCGGCTCCTCGACCGCCTCAGCCAGGTCGAAGCCTTCGAGGTCTTCCTCAACCGCATCTATCCGGCAAAGACGCGCTTCTCGATTGAGGGGCTTGACATGCTCGTCCCAATGCTGGACGAACTCATCGGCGAGGCGGCGCGAGAGAATGTCCGCGTGGCGTTGATCGGTATGGCGCATCGCGGACGATTGAATGTGCTGGCGCATGTGCTTCAAAAACCGTACGAGCAAATTTTAGCGGAGTTCAAAGACCCGAAAGATCGCTCGCGGACATGGGACGAATTGGGCTGGACGGGCGATGTGAAATATCACATGGGTGGATTCAAATCGCTGCTGGGAACGGATCATATCGGACTGGTTGTGCGCCTGCCTGCCAACCCGAGTCATCTTGAATTGATTGACCCTGTGATCCAGGGCATGTCGCGCGCTGCGAATAGCAATGTTGACAGCCCCGGCGCGCCTCAAATTTTGATGAACGAGTCCCTGCCGATTCTGATCCACGGCGACGCGTCATTTGTCGGGCAGGGTATTGTCGCCGAATCGCTCAACCTCTCCCAACTCTCCGCGTATTCGACGGGCGGGAGTCTGCACATCATTGCCAACAATCAGATCGGCTTCACCGCCACGGAAAAAGAAGCGCGCAGCAGCCTTCATGCCAGCGATCTGGCAAAAGGATTCGAGATCCCAGTAATTCACGTCAATGCGGATGAACCCGAGGCTTGTATCGAAGCCGCTTATACCGCCATCACGTATCGCCAGAAATTCCATAAGGATTTTGTCATTGACCTGATTGGTTATCGGCGTCACGGACATAACGAGGGCGATGAGCCGCGCTTTACCCAGCCACTGATGTATCGCAAGATCGAGGCACATCCTCCCGTTAGAAAATTGTGGGCGGAGAAGTTGGAAAGAGAAGGAAGCCTCCAACCTGCAGAGACTGAACAATCCCTGCAAAAGTATTTGAACGAACTGCAAAAGCTCAACCAAAAGCTGGATGCGGAACGCGCGCTGCAAGAGCCCGTCCCGACGCCGCCTCCGCCGAAAGCGGCGCAAAAAGCCGACACGTCTGTTACGCTCGAACGCTTGCGAAGCTTGAATGAGTCCCTGTCACAATTTCCTACGGACTTTCATCCTAATCCGAAATTGGCGCGCGCCGCGGAAAAACGCCGTCACGTTTTGGACGACGCCGACGCATCAAGCATTGATTGGGCGACCGCCGAAGAATTAGCCTTTGCATCCATTTTGGAGGACGGCATCGCGATTCGCATGACGGGTCAGGATTCGGCGCGTGGAACGTTCAGTCAACGTCACGCGGTTTTTTACGATGCGGAAACGAATCAAAGTTATACACCACTGCAATCCATGCCGCAGGCAAAAGCCTCTTTCGAAATCCACAACACGCCCGTCAGCGAAGCGGGTCCCGTTGGTTTTGAGATCGGCTATAACATTCAGGCTCCCGACCGATTGGTATTGTGGGAAGCGCAATACGGCGACTTTGCCAACAATATCCAAGCTGTAGTGGATGAACTCCTGTTTTCAGGGCGTGCAAAATGGGGGCTGACACCCTCGCTGGTTTTGCTCCTGCCGCATGGAAACGAAGGTATGGGCCCAGACCATTCGTCTGCACGTGTCGAACGATTCTTGAATCTGGCGGCGGCGGGAAATATGCGTGTCGTCACCCCAACGACTGCCGCACAATATTTCCATTTGCTGCGCCGACAGGCATTGCTTTTGAAGACCGATCCATTGCCGTTGGTGATCTTTACGCCAAAGGGATTCTTGCGGCACCCGTTGTCTGTTTCCACGCCGAATCAACTTGCAAAAGGAAGCTGGCAGCCATTACTCGAAGAACCAACATCAAAACGAAAAGATAAAACGATCAAGAATTTGATTCTATGTAGTGGGCGAATTTATTTGGATCTGGTCGGCGACGAAGAGCGGCAGAACAGCAAAAACATAACCATTGTTAAGATAGAACAACTCTATCCGTTTCCTTTGCAAGCCGTCGAAGAATTGCTGAATGGATATTCTGCGATCGAGAAGGTCATTTGGGTGCAGGAAGAACCGATGAACATGGGCGCGTGGGATTTCATCCGTCCAAGCTTGAAGTTACTCTTGGGCGATCAACTCCCGCTGTATTATGTCGGGAGGCCTGAAAGTTCGAGTCCTGCGGAAGGTTCTTCAACGCTTTATCGAATTAATCAAAAGGCTTTAGTTCAGCTCGCGCTCAAGTTCGAAGAGCAGGCGTATACCCAAAGCGTAAGCATCGAGAGAGGTTGATATGTCCATTGAAATCATTGTTCCCGAAATGGGAGAATCGGTCATCGAGGCGACCGTCCGTCAATGGCTGAAAAAAGAAGGAGATTTTGCCGAAGCGGGCGAGGCGCTTGTGGAATTGGAGACAGACAAGGTCAATCTGGAGGTCGTGGCAAAAGCCTCAGGTGTCCTGGAAAAGATCAAAGTTGGGGAGGGTCAGGATGTTAAAGTCGGCGAAGTGCTGGGGTCAATCAACGAGGATGCAATACAATCCGCTTCGCAACCCGTGACTTCGACCACGCCGCCCGAGTCTGATGATCATTCCGCGGCGCAAGAAAAACAGGGAGCCATTCAATCGCTGGCTTCGCTCGCGACGCCTGTCGCTTCGAGAGTTGCACGCGAACAAAATGTGGATCTGACGAAAGTGCGCGGAACGGGACCCGATGGGCGAGTCACGAAATCGGATGTTCAGCAGTTTGTGCAGAATCATGTTTCAGCTGCGAGCGAGGCGGCAAAACAGCCTGCCCAGCCGACTCCAGCAGGTAGCGATTCCACTTCGCGGCGGGAAGAACGGCAGCGCATGTCGCGCAGGCGGCGCACGATCGCGCAGCGTCTGCTCGAAGCCAGTCAATCCACCGCGATGTTGACGACGTTCAACGAGATCAACATGAGTGCGGTGATGGACTTGCGCCGCCGTCGCAACGAGGCGTTTCAGGCGCGTTATGGAATCAAACTGGGATTCACATCGTTCTTTACAAAGGCAAGTATCAGCGCGTTGAAGGCTTTCCCGCGTTTGAATGCGGAAATTCAGGGTGACGACATCGTACTGAAAAATTATTATGACATCGGCATAGCCGTTGGAGCTGAAGAAGGATTAGTCGTCCCTGTGTTGCTCGATGCGGATCGTCTTTCTTTTGCCGAGATCGAAAAGCAAGTGAAAGTCTTTTCGACAAAGGTGAACGAGGGCTCGCTATCAGTCGAAGACTTGCGCGGCGGTACGTTCACGCTCACGAACGGCGGCGTATTCGGTTCCATGCTCAGCACGCCGATTCTCAACTTGCCGCAAGTGGGGATTTTGGGATTACACAAGATCGAAGATCGCCCCATCGCCGAAAATGGTCAGATTGTGATTCGCCCCATGATGTATGTCGCGCTCAGTTACGATCATCGCATCGTGGATGGACGCGAAGCCGTGCAGTTTTTGGTTCATATCAAGGAACTGATCGAGGAACCGGAGAGATTGTTGTTGGATGGGTGAGAATTTATTCACCAAGCCTGGCAATACAACTCTTTTCCATCATTAGTTGATGTTATTAATGGGCTACCGGGAAATCCAAAAACTGACCGTCCTGAAGCATGTAATTGCAGGAAGGAAAGGTCAAACAAATCTACATCCGTAATCCATCCACCTTCTCGCCGTTTTCGCCTCCTACGTGCCGCCTACGTTTTTAAACGAAACTTATACCCGTACACGATCAACCCGCGTTCATCGCCATCATTTCTCATCTTACGGGTGACCATCTCAACAGGCATACCAATCTGCACTTCGCTGTTGTCCACATCGGTGAGTTGAGCCGTCACCATGGGACCTTCTTCCAACTTCACAAGCGCCACAGTGTATGGAGCCTGTGACTCGTACCCGGCGGGCGCTTCATAAATGGTGGTGTAGGAATATATTTCGCCTTTGCCGCTAAACGTAAATAGATCCTTGGCTTCGTCGCCGCAGTTTGGGCAGACATCGCGTGGGGGGAAGATCTTGTGATCGCAGTGAGGGCAGACCTCACCAACGAGACCATATCGTTGTTTTTTAAGACGCCAGTGTCGAGGGATTTCCATGTTCGTGATTCCTTTCGTTGACTGTAATTGTACGCAGTGGCACTGTCAAAGACTCTCAGGGTTATCGCTTTGCGTATAGCCAGATTATTAATTTTGAAAGTTTGGGAATCAAACATATGAGGGAGAAAAAACGAGCAAGCCAACTATTCGCTACTTGCTATTCCTCATCCTCCAAATGCTATAATCCCTCCTCGCATGAAGATTTTACTCATCAACCAGGTCTTTGTTTCACCCAACGAGCCGGGACACACCCGCCACTTTGAGATGGGGAAGTACCTCAAAGAGTGTGGACACGAACTCGTCATCGTTGCTAGTGACTTGAATTATCAAACCGGTCATCGCACGGTTGAGCGGCGCGGACTCTATGCCGAGCAAAATTTCGATGGAGTACGCGTGCTGCGTTCCTACATTTACCCCGCCATCCATCGCAGTTATTTTTGGAGGGTGATCGCCTTCTTCAGTTTCATGTTCTCATCGATCTTGACCGCGATGCGCGTCAAAGATGTGGACCTGGTGCTGGGCACCACGCCTCCGATTTTTCAGGCAGTTTCAGCTTGGGTGGTGGCGACTCTGCGCCATAAACCGTTCCTGCTTGAAGTGCGTGACCTGTGGCCCGAGTTTGGTATCAGTATGGGGGTATTGAAGAATCCGATCATCATTGCACTTTCGCGCTGGCTGGAAATGTTCCTCTATAAACGTGCCACGCACATTTTGGTAAATTCGCCAGCTTATCGCGAATATATGTTGACTAAAGGAGTGCCTGCCAATAAAGTCACCTACATCCCCTACGGCACAGATGTGGACATGTTCAACCCGTCCATTGATGGCTCTTCCATTCGCAAAGAACTCGGTCTCGAAGACAAATTTGTGGTCTTGTATGCTGGGGCGTTGGGACAAGCCAACGATATTGATACATTTCTTCGCGCAGCAGAACGCTTGAAGCAAGAAGAAGATGTCAGCTTTGTATTGTTTGGAGATGGCAAAGAGCGGACTCGGTTGGAGTCTGAAGCGAAAAACAAAAGCCTGCATAACGTCATCTTTGCAGGCACGCGTCCCAAAAAGGACATGCCGCTCATTGTCGCCTCTGCCGATGCCTGCCTCGCCATCCTGCAAGACATCCCCGCTTTTCGTACCACATATCCGAACAAGGTCTTCGATTACATGGCGGCCGGGCGTGCCAGCATCATCGTCATTGATGGCATCACGCGCGAGTTGATCGAGTCTTCGCAAGGTGGTGTGTTTGTTAAACCTGCTGATGATGCCATGCTCGCACAGAAAATTCTCGGGCTGGCACGGAACCCGGAGCAAGTCAAAGAGATGGGCGCGAATGCCCGCGAGTATCTCGTCAAGAATTTGGACCGTCGCGATAAGTTAAGTGAAACGCTTGGTTTGTTAGAGAAGTTGGTGCGTAAATGAAAGTCCTTGTAACTGGCGCGACTGGCTTCACCGGCTCACGCCTCATCCCACTCCTTCTCCAAAACGGATTCCAAGTCCACGCGTTGACGCGCCCCACAAGTGACCGCACGCCTCTTTCCGCGCTGAAGGTGGAGTGGGTGACAGGAGATTTATCCGACGCCCAAGCATTGACCATCGCCCTGCGTGATGTGGATGCTCTCGTTAATATTGCTTCGCTTGGCTTCGGTCACGCGGACAATATCATTTCATCTGCCAAGGCGGCAGGCGTGAAGCGCGGAATCTTCATCAGCACCACCGCCATCTTCACCCAGTTGAATGCGGGCAGTAAATCAGTTCGGCTTGCAGCCGAAGAAGCCGTTCAAGCCAGTGGACTCGACTACACCATCCTGCGCCCGACCATGATCTACGGCAGTCCGCGTGACCGCAACATGTGGCGATTGATTCGACTGCTGAAAGTTACACCGGTTATGCCCATCTTTGGGGATGGTGAGGCGTTACAGCAGCCCATCTTTGTAGATGACGTCGCTCAAGCCGTGTTGCTTGCTTTGCAAAATGATGCGGCCATTGGAAAGAGTTACAACATTGCCGGCAAAGCTCCACTGACCTATAACCAGGTCATTGATACGGTGGCTTTGGCGCTCGGGAAACGCATTTGGAAATTGCACATTCCGTACATGCCCATTGTCCGCGCACTGCAATTCACCGAACAGATAAACATTCGTTTGCCTATTAAAGCTGAACAGGTGTTGAGGCTCAACGAAGATAAGTCATTTTCCTATGCCGATGCGCAAAGGGATTTTGGGTTCAGTCCGCGCAGTTTTGAGGAAGGGATTGGGATCGAGATAAAAAGTTGACCCAACTTGCTAAACCAGAGCCAACCCTCAGTCAGGGATGAGGCGAATCTTAGATAGAATCATTTCATCCATCACATCATCGATCATTAAAGAAGAAAGGTCGTAACATTATGAAGATCACAGTTATTGGTGGGGGCTCCACGTATACGCCCGAACTTGTGAACGGATTTCTTGCCAGAGTGGGCTCGCTGCCCATCAAAGAACTTTGGCTAATGGACATCGACAAGGAACGGCTGGAGATCGTCGGTGGGTTTGCGCAGAGAATGGTCAAGGCGAAGGGGGAACCGTTTAAGGTGATTCTCTCCACGTCACAGCGTGAGGCGATTGCGGGGGCGTCGTATGTGACTACTCAATTGCGCGTCGGGATGATGCCCGCGCGGCGTGGTGATGAATATCTTGGGCTGCGGCATGGTTTGATCGGGCAGGAGACCACGGGCGTGGGCGGCATGGCCAAGGCGCTGCGGACCATCCCTGTGATCTTGAGCATTGCAAACGATATTCGCGAAGTTGCGCCGGGCGCATTGCTTGCAAACTTCACCAACCCGGCGGGACTCGTCACTGAGGCGTTGACGCGCTACGCGCCGGATGTTCCTGCGGTGGGGGTCTGCAATGTGGGCATCACTGCCAAGATGAAAATCCTCGAACAACTGGAAAAAGTCACTGGCAGTCAAGTGGAAGCGAGCCGCGCAGTGTTGAACACGCTCGGGTTGAACCATCTCACCTGGCATCGCGGATTTACCATCGATGGGGAAGAGATGTGGCCGGTGATCTTCCCGGCATATGTCGAGTCGCTCAAAAAAGAAAAAGACCCCGAGTGGGATATTTCCATGCTCGAAACGCTCGGCATGATTCCTAATTATTATTTGCAATATTTCTATTACACCGATAAAAAACTGGATGCGCAGAAAAAATGGCCGCCATCCCGCGCGGATGAAGTGATGGAGATCGAAAAGGATTTGCTGAGCGAATATGCCGATCCGGCTCTCAACGAGCCGCCCGCCGACTTGATGAAACGCGGCGGCGCATATTATTCCACGCTCGCCACGCAACTCATCAACTCGCATTACAACGACCTCGGTGAAGTGCATGTGGTCAATATTCGCAATGATGGGGCGGTGCAGGATTATCCTTCGGATTGGGTCTTGGAGTTGCCCGCCAAAGTGGATAAACAAGGAATTCATCCGCTTCAAGCGGACCCGTTACCTAAGGCGTGCTTCGAGTTGGTCTCTCGCGTGAAGCGTTACGAACTACTGACCGTCGAAGCCGCCGTCCACGGTGATAAAGATGCCATGCTTCAGGCATTGCTTGCCCATCCGCTTGGTCCGAGCGCGGATGATGCCCAAGCCGTCATGGACGATATGCTTGCAACGAACAAACAGTGGCTGCCGCAATTCAACTAGAGAAGACATCATGAAATATTTTCTTGGAGTCGATGTCGGTTCGTCGAAGACACACGCTTTGATCGTGGATGAACATGGACGATGCGTTGGCTTTGGCAAAGCGTGGGGCGGCAATTATCAGACCGTCGGTTATGATGGCTTGTTCACGGCTTTGCATGATTCGTTCGCGGCGGCGAAGGAAACTTCCGGCGTGGATAAGGCTCAGATCGCAGGAGCAGGCTTCGGCGTGGCGGGATACGATTTTCCATCCGACCGGGAAGCTCATTTGAGAGAAATCTCGAAGTTGGGGTTATCCTGCCCGTTGGAAGTTGTCAACGATGGTTGGAACGGTTTATATGCTGGGGCGACGCGCGGCATCGGTGTGAACGTCACGGCGGGCTCGTCGAACAATTGTCGCGGACGGAACGCGGCGGGAAAAGAGGGTCGCATCGTTGGCAATGGTGCGCTGTTCGGTGAGTTTGGCGGCGGGACCGAGATCGTGAGCTATGGCTTGCAAATGGTCAATTATGCGTGGATCAAACGCATCCCGCCGACGAAGTTAACGCAGATCTATCTCAACGCAGTGGACGCTGAAGATGAGGTGGATTTGATGGAAGGTCTCTCAAATGGGAGATATCATTTGTTCCCATATCTTGCCATTCAAGTGATGCAAGCCGCGCGCGAAGGGGACCATGCCGCACAGGATGTCATCCGTTGGGCGGGCGAGGAACTCGGTTGGCTGGCGGTTGCAGTGGCGCGTCAGATCGAGATGGAAACCGTGGACGTGGAGATCGTGCAGTCGGGGAGTGTCTTTGAAGCGGGTGAACTCATCACCGATCCGATGCGCGCAGTGGTGCTGACACATTGTCCGCATGCGAAGTTGACCCGGTTGGATTGTCCGCCTGTGGTGGGAGCGGTCATTCTCGGCATGGAGCAGGCAGGGTTTGATGGGTATGCGGTGCGGGAGGAGTTGGTCAGGTCTGCGAGGGAAGTGGTGAAATAAAATTTTGTCGGATGAAAATGACCACCCAAGTTGGTGGTCATTTTATTTCCAGTAGGTGTAAGATAAAAGGGTGGAGGTAGACATGGACGAATATCAGATCAAGCAAGTGGAAAAGATCGAAGACCCGATTTGGGAAGCCATCGGCGGCGGAATCAACTCCTTCAACGAAGAGCAAGCCGGAGCGGAAAATGCGAAGCGGATTTGTTTCGTTGTCTACGATGCAGAGGAAAAGATCGCGGGCGGAGTCATCGCCTTAACCTACTGGAACTGGCTCTACATCGACCTGATGTGGCTGCGACCTGACTTGCGTCGCAAAGGCTATGGCACGCGCCTGCTGGCACTTGCCGAAGAAGAAGCTCGCAAACGCGGAGCACAGCATGTGTATTTGGATACCTTCAGTTTCCAAGCGCCTGAGTTTTATAAAAAGCAGGGTTATCGAGTCTATGGCGAGTTGCAGGATTTCCCGAAGGGATTTCAACGTTATTTTATGACGAAGGATTTGGCGTAGTCCGTTGAAGCGGGAAAATACCTTGCCGCAGAGTACACAGAGGGTGAAGAAAGAGATTTTTCTCAGAGTCTCTGTGAACTCTGTGGCTTACAAAGATATTAATTACACCCCAAATTGAAATTCGAAATATGACCCTCCCTATCGTATAATTTCACCATGAAAGCACTCACTTGCCCCAACTGCGGCGGGACTCTCTCTCCCGCGTCCCTAAAAAATGACATCGCCATTTGCGAATTTTGCGGCACGACCTTTCGCATGTCCAAGACCGCCACACCCGAACCAGACATGGGGGACCTGCTCCTCGGCGCGGACTTTGCGAACGAAACCTTGCCCGGCTGGGAAATTATCCGCGATGGGGAGATCACGTTCCACAAAGGCAATCCCCCCGAACTGCGCGGCTTTTATAAACCCAAGATCAATTCTTATTACGTCTTGATCTCTTCCGGCTTTTTAGATGACTTCGACGCCAGTGTCACGATCAAATTCACCGAAGGGGACGAGAAGTTGATCACGGCTGGTTTCTTCCCCCGCATGAACAGCCAAGGTGGCTATGCAGTTTACATTTCACCGCTTGGCTCCTATAACATCGGCTATTTTACGACTCAGGAAAATAGAAACGATTTCAAATGGAACAACCTCGTAGACTGGACCTCTCACGCCTCCCTGCGCAAAGGCAGGGACGTGACCAACCGCCTGCGCGTCATCATGGACGGTGAAAAAATGCGCGTCTACCTCAACGGTGTGTTGGCAACTTCCCTCAAAGACAATCGCCACAAGATGGGCAAATTACACCTCGTTTGTGAACCCAATGGTGAGACAAATTTGGGTGTCGCCTATTCGGATTTGCAGGTGAGGGAGGTTGTGAGATAGTTGAAACCGAAACATTAAGTCCGCGATTAGTTGGTTACTTGCCAACATCCAAACTTATGCAGGAGGCCGAATATCTTTATTTAATCGAAGATGAATTTTCCGATCGTGGAGAATTTTGCCATCAAATTCACTTAAGAAATCCTTGACTGGAACATCAATAGCAAGTGTCGCAAAAGCGAATCCTCGATTTTCCGAACCATATTGTTGTCCGCTCGGCACATATAATGAAATTACCTCAGCAAAACTTGATAAATGTTCGTATACTTCTTCTTCCTTAACATTATAAGGAAGGTTTGCAACAAAAAAATCAACTTGGATTGCGCCAGCTTTATTTGGTCCATCAATAACGTCTTCGGTCTCATCTTGTATTATGGTGTCGGGAGGGGTGTTTGAAAATGCCCTTGATGTTACATCTACTACTTTGTAAAGCTTTACATTTCTTTTGGGAATTTTTTGTTTTTGAGCAGAATTGTAAGCGTCTTTGTGGGACATTCCTCGAACTATGAGACCTTTAGATCTTAATGGCGTTAAGACTTTCCGGACTTCATCGGTATCAACGATGCCAAGTCTGTCAATTACATCTTGCGAAGAGAAAGGTTTTCCACCAAAACCTAGAGCCATGACAGCCATTTGATTTTCGGTAAGTTGATATTTCTCAAAATTAGATAACCAAAGCTTAATTTTAGGATCGTACATTGAACGATGAAACAAAGATACTGAGAATCCAGTTGTGTTGTTAACAAGCATAGGTTCTGCTAAGGCATTTGAGCGCATTACATCGTAAATACGACGAATACCTTCCCCCATTTCTCTGACAAATCCAACCTCTCGTAGGACACGTGCAATGAGAGGGTTGCGAGATTCGTGTACGCCTTTGAGTTCTTTTATATCAGCCAAGTTGATAGTAGATAACAACATTCCAGGGCTTTGGATTTCTAATCGATCACTGTAAATTATTATTTCTATACCTCTTCCTTCAATCGCATAATTTCTATGAACAATTGCGTTTATTAAAGCCTCTCTTACAGCTATTTGCGGATAAAGAAAGGTTTGTTTAAATTGAGCTTGGTCTGTCAAGTATGTCTGTTGAATGAGCGCATAATTCAATCTTTCCCATGATTGATCTATCAACTTCAGAATATTTGCTGAGACAACTTCGTCTTTTACAATATTAAAATTTTCCCCACTTCGCCTTTCAGAACCATTTACTGTTATAAATCTTACATGGCAGCCAGGGTGCCATTTCTTGATATCTTTTCCAAAGAGAACCAAAGCGGCTTTTTTCAGAATAAGTCCACTGTAACCAAATTCAGCAAGCTCAAGATACTGTAAGCACTTCTCAACACTTACTCCATAAGTTATCTGTGCGGCAACTGTGCTCACTAAATCTACATCAAGATCATCAAGTGTAGCGCCAGGATAAACTTGCCTATCCCAAAGGCGAGAGCCATCTTCAAGTCGTAGTGCGGAAATGTTTTCGGAACTGACTGGAACGGTATCGCGATCTATCCTTTTTAGGCATCTGCCGTCTGATGTCAAATGTACAAACGTCGTACTTTTGGGAATAGCGAAATATAGGATTTCTTTGCCGTCGACTTTAAGTCTTGATTTTCTAGGAATAGGTAAAGGCGTTTCTTGATGTACATGTGAAATGTCTGCGTTCATTAACATTTGAATGATTTCATCTGAATAAAACACACCAGTGATAGTTCCATCATCCTCTATTCCAACAAATAATTCTCCTCCATCTGCGTTTGCGAAAGCTACCAGAGTCTGGGCAATATCTTGCATTAAACCTTTGTGTGGACGCGGCGTCTTATTTTCAGGAGGTCCTTGTAAGGCACTCTTGAACTCACGATAAAGGCTTTCGCCAATTTTGGTTGCGATTCGAATGCGTTCTTCAATCTGAAGTTCCATTTGTCCTCCGAAAAATACTGCCCTATAGTCATTATAGTGAAATATTTACTTCTTAATTATATTATATCGGTAAAAGATAATTAGATGGAAGATATTTCTCTTTGTCTTTCTTTATCACCTGTAATCCCAATGCTTATCGAAGCAGAATCAACTTCAAGTTGAGTATGAGCCCATTTCTCGTTTAGAATCACCCCCGTGACCTCCATCCTCATCTTCGCACTCCTCACCATCCTCTCCGCCCTTGGCGTGTGGATCATCCGTCAATACGCCGAACGTCGCCGCATCATGGATCATCCCAACGAACGCAGTTCGCATTCTGCGCCCACTCCTAGAGGTGGGGGCGTGGCTATTGTTATCGTCGTCCTCGCGGCGGGATGTGTCGCCGCGATAAATTCCAATCTCACTCACAGCCTCATCTACCTCGTCTGTGGCGCGGTCATTGCCTACCTCGGCTGGCGAGACGACGTCCATTCGCTCAGCCCACGTGTCCGCTTTGCTGTGCAAGGACTGGTTGCGTTCGTGTCCGTGCTTGGCATGGGCTATTTCAAATCCGTCGCCATTCCGCTCTTCGGGCAACTTCCGCTCGGCATCGTCGGCTTCATCATCACCATCCTGTGGATCGTCGGTCTCACCAACGCCTACAATTTCATGGATGGCATCGATGGCATTGCAGGCGGGGTCGCGCTCTCTGCCGCCCTCGGTTGGATGTTCCTCGCCACGCGCACAAGTCACAACTTTGTCTTTTGGGTCGCGCTCGCCATCGCCGCGGGCAGTTTGGGCTTTCTCTTTCACAACTGGTCACCCGCCAAAATCTTCATGGGCGACGCAGGC
>JAHDWC010000100.1 GCA_023382575.1 Anaerolineales bacterium | reverse complement strand
GATCCAAAGATATGAACCATCGGCGAAGATGTACCCATGCAAAATTTCGACATTGCCCAACGTAGGCTCGCCGACGATCTTGGCGCGTCCCGCATCGCGCAGGACGCCGGAGAAGATCTCGCCAAAGCTAACCGAATCTTCGCTGACGAGGATCACCAGCGGCACAGTCTGCGAATTGTGGATCGGGTCCGCCTCGATCAGCAGCGGAGTTGAAGAATTGTGGCTGACGAAATTTCCCAGCGTGCCAGATGAAAAATAGGACAACAAAGGCTCCACCACACTGCTGCTCCCGCCGCCATTGAGACGGTTATCCAGAATCAAACCATCCAACGGACCAAAGTTTTCGAGCGCGGTTCGCACTTGTCCGGGAATGGTCTCATCGAAGAAAGTCGGCAGGAAGATGTAACCAATACGCGAGCCATCAGTCGTTGGCACAAGACTGGACTGAATGAGCATTGGTCCCTGAATGCGTTCTCGCACCAGCATGATGTCACGCGGCGCTTCCCCCGGCGACTGGACGGTCAATACCACTGCCGAGCATTCCGGTCCGCGGATGATCTCCGCACGCATCTGCCCATTTTCGACGATGGGTAACCCGTCAACAGCGAGGACGCTATCGTGCGGTTTCAGCCCGGCATGATCGGCCGGTGAATTGGGATAGGTAAAGATGATCGAGGCGCGTCCTTTTTCCTCGATGTGCATCGTGTACGCGCCAATACCGACGAATTCATCGTTTCCCGCCAGTTGCGCCTCCGACATGGCTACTTCCACTGGTGACTCGAAATAAGAATGTTCATCCTGCAACTCAGCGATGAACGCTTGCATGGTCTCATAGAAATCCTTCGTGGTCAGCCCGGCTTGAATCTTTGCTCGATAGGTGGACTTAATGCTCTCCCAATCCAGTCCATTGAAATCAGGGTAAACGTACACATCCTCGATGGTTAAGATGACATCTTCAAAGACTTGCAATTGCAAGTCGGCTGAAACTTCGGGGTTGTCCTGTAGGATCGGTGTGGGTTCTGCCAAAGCCGTCACAGCCGGGATCGTAGCGAGAGGTTGCATCCCGCAGGCGGCAGGAATATATGCAGGGGTAAGCAATGCCGGCGCGACGGTATCTGTCAACGTCACCGGAATCGCAGGCGAACCCTCAATGGCTCGCGTGACAAAGTTACAAGCCAGCGAATAAAAGATGATAAAGATTGCGAACACACGCCACTTCATGAAAACTCCTTGTTACTTATAAAATTGTAGATTTGGAACTTATTTGATTTTTCCCGGCATCGCAAATAACCTGCTGAGCGGTTTCAAGTCTGCGACGGGCACAGCAAAATTCTTCGTCTTGGTGTGTTTATATTGGAACACCTGCGCATCTGGTAGGATCACTTTCGCGCGTTGATTGAACTCTTCATACGGTAGGAAACCCGTCAGAAAAATATCCATGCCGTAAATCCAAAGGTTATGCCAATCGAATGGCGAGATGAGATGGGTTTCCAGGAGCGTTTCACTGCGAATACCAATCTGCGCTTCAGGCATGTGGTGGATGTGTAGTGCCGTGATGGAATGGAATGACTCATCCAGAGTGACTTTTACTTTTGGCGGCAAGTTGACCGTCACGCGCTTCATATCTCGACTTGAATCTTGTCCGTGGACCTCAAGCATGACTTCATCTGAGGACGCAGATTTCAAAGTTAATGTTCCCAGCGGATTCCAATTTAACGGTTGACGCCATGTCTTGGGCAGCACATGTACGAGACGATGCGGCAATTTTTTAGCGCTGACCTTCTGCAAGTCCGCTTGTGAGGCGGCGATGAGACCCGTGGCAAAAGCGAAGACATACAAATCCTTGTAGGCATGTCCATCCGTCACATGGACGTCTGCGGGAACCAATGCGGGCGCATCCAACAGGATGGATGGTTCACGGCGGATTTGAATAGCTTGATTACGCTCCGAGATAAAAAATGATTTGACCCCACACCTGCGCCCATCGAGGAAAACATCGAAGCGTTCATGCTCCGAGAACGATGCGGACGGACGCACATCATACGAGATATTTTGCTGTGAAAGATGGCGGCGGAATGCCAACTCTACAGCGATGTTTGCGACGGTGCGGCGCAGTCTGTCTGCGAGGGGAGCGCCGGTTCGTTCCTGCAAAAATGCCAACGAGCGCAAGGCGTACGCGAGCCCACCTTCGGTTAGATCGGAGGTGAAGGGAATATGCAAGAGGTCAGAGGAAGTGATCACGATAAAGGATGAAATAGTGGGCTTTTGTGATGAAATTCCCACTATTATCCTAATCGTAAATCTTCAATTGAAAATCGTCAACTATGGGACGAGGGTTGGAGTCGGCAAAACATAATCCACTTCTTGAATGACCAGATCAGAAAATGAAACCACCGCCGCGGTCTCGCCTGCCGAGCGGACGAAGACTCCGATCGTTCCAATGGGGAAGCTGGGATCGTTGATGCTGAATTGGAAACGTCCATTCAAAAATAGACGGATCTCCCGCCCCACTGCCCAAACCCCAATGCGGACTGAGCCCGGCGCGCCCGGCGGGACATCTCCGCTGGGGAGTGGTTGCTGTAAGACCAGTCGCACGCTGTTGCTGACTCGTTCTGCGCGGACGGTTCCGTCACAGGAGAGGGCAAAGCGATAATACGAGCCGCCATTGGCGCGGATGAGCACGCCATAACTATCTTCTCCGCGGCACAGGCTGGGCTGGGCGGTGATCTCAGCGTAGTAATCGTCGATGAGCAGGTCGTAACGTAGACTGGTCATATAGACCTGACTTTGCACGGCGAGCGTTAGACGGTTGCCGTTGATCTCGGCGCTGGCTTCGTCAGAAGTGGCGGTCTCCCAGGTGGAAGTCCGCGAAAAGTTGTCGGTGATGAATTCTTCGCCGAGACCGGGTCGCATCTCTGGCGTGGGGGCTTTGGTGGATAACGTTTGCAGCGTAGGGGTGACCGATGGTGGAAACCAGTCGATCGTCGCAGTGGGAAGCGGGGTTTCCGTCGGCATCACCGGCGTGGACGTAGCCAACCACGCATCCATTGCGGAACAGGATACGAGGAAGTTTGCGAGAAGGGTTGAGATCAAAAATCGTTTGAAAGTCATCGTCATTTTATGACATCATTCTGTTTCGTTGTGTCGTAAAATAAATGCACAACATTCCAGTATATCAGGAGATGAAGGATGACCGAAAAGCAGGTGCTTGTAACAGGTGCGTGTGGAGAAATTGGTCAGGCGCTCGTGCAGGAGTTGGCAAAGCGGGGCGGATATAAGATCATTACATCGGATCTGGCTCCCTTGCCAGACTCGATCAGCCATTTAGCGGCAGAGCATGTGCAAGGGGATTTGGTTTATAAGGTAAAGATTTTTTATGACTATGATTTTGATGTGATCTTCCATTTGGCGGCGTCGCTTTCGTCGAAGGCAGAGATCGCCACCGAAGAAGCGCATCGCATCAACGTGGAAGGGACGATGCAGTTGCTGATGCTGGCGGCGTATCGTTCGGAGAAGTATGGCAAGGCGGTCAAGTTCATCTTCCCCAGTTCGATTGCGGCGTACGGCATGCCAGACATCGCAATGAAACGCAAGGCGGGCACGGTTCGGGAAGAGGAATGGGACTCGCCGCACACGATGTATGGATGTAACAAGTTGTACTGCGAAAAGCTGGGGACATACTACAGCAGATTTCATGGACAAAAACATTTGGATGAACACCCGCCGGTCATGATGGATTTTCGAGCGATTCGCTTTCCGGGTTTGGTGAGTGCTTTTACATTGCCCAGCGGTGGGACGAGTGACTATGGTCCTGAGATGCTGCACGCGGCGGCGCAAGGCAAACCGTATGCGTGCTTCGTCCGTCCGGATACGATCATCTCCTTTATGGCCATGCCGGACGCGATCAAGTCCATGTTGATGTTGATGGATGCGCCGCGGGAGAACCTGACGACGAGCGTCTACAACGTGGCGGCTTTTGCCATCACTGCCGAAGATTTTCGTCAGCGCGCCTTGAGCGCCTTCCCCAGCGCGGATATAACCTTCGAGCCGAATCCGCGCCGCCAAGGTATCGTCGATTCATGGCCCGAGGATGTGAACGACTCGCGCGCCCGCGCCGATTGGAACTGGAAACCCGATTACGATGTGGATCGTTTCTTCGAGGAATATTTCCTGCCGGAGATTCGGAAGAGATATGGGAAGTGACCACCTTTTTCACCTCTGACACCCACTTCGGACACCAACGCACATTGGAGTTTTCACGTCGTCCTTTTGCGGACGTTGCTTCTATGGATGCGGCATTGCTTGCAAACTGGAATTCCACCGTCCAGCCGGGAGATACGGTCTATCATCTCGGTGATTTTGGCGCGATGGAATGCCTGGATTATGTAAAGCAACTCAACGGAAAAATAATTTTCCTGCCGGGGAATTATGAAACCACGGAGATGATTGACGTCCTTGCACGTACATGTCAGATCATCGAACCGAATACCGTCATCGAAGTGGAAGGTCAACGCTTCCAACTCGTCCACGAACCGGAGGAGGCGACAGCGGGAGATTTCTTCCTCTTTGGGCATGTCCATCAATTGCAGATGATCAAACGCAATGGATTGAACGTCGGTGTGGATTGTCATTTCTTTCGTCCGATTCCGCTTGAAGTTGTTTTATTTTACAAGCATGCCATCCATAACCATTATGATGACAACGTCTTCATGGAAAAACTTGGGTGAACATTTTGTTAAAGGATGAAAATCTACCTCAAAAGTGGTTATAATGAAAATGTCATCGGGCGGTGTAGTTACACTTGCCCTTTCATATCACCTCATTTTGAAAGGAATTAGCCATGGGTCTATTCAGTACAATCCTCGAAAAACTTGGTCTCAAAAAGGACAAGGCTTCCGCCGAAGCGAAAGGTGCCGAAAAACCCGCCGCCGCTCCAGCGAAAGCTGCTGCCCCTGCCAAGCCGGCTTCCACACCCGCTCGCGTCGAACGGGATGATATTGTCCGCAGGCCGAGTGCCACACCCGAACCTGGTATGCCCGGTGGATCTGCCCCCAAGGCGATCTCGGAAGTCGATGTGGTTGCCCAGCTCGAGAAACTCGCTGCTGGTTATCCCGCCAAGCTCGACTGGAAAGTCTCCATCGTAGACCTGCTCAAACTGCTCGACATTGAAAGCAGCTACGAGGCTCGCAAGGAACTCGCCGAAGAACTTGGCTGCCCTGCCGAACTGATGGGTGACTCCGCCAAGATGAACGTCTGGTTGCACAAGACAGTCTTGAAGAAGATCGCCGAGAATGGCGGCAACATCCCCGCCGAGTTGCTCGACTGATTCAGCACGAAATATGAAAACGCGGGACGGATTTCCGTCCCGCGTTTTTTTATTGAGTTTGTTGTTTTTCGGCTTGTTTCTTTTTTATCCAACCGTGCAAGCTGATACCCACCACGCGTTCCTGCCCGGTAAATAATTTCTTGATGTTTGGTCGTAGCGCCCAAATGAGCAGAAGTTCCGCGCCCACGCCATAAAGCACATACCACCACGGCAATATTCCCTGCGCCGCATAGACCGCAAAGACAATGATGGCGAACAAGGCCACGGCCATCGTCGTGACTGAGGCGATGCCAATGGTGAAGAAGACCAGCACCCCAAGTGGCAGGATGATCAGCAGGGAAGAGGGATAGAGTCCCCAGGCACCTCCCACTGATGGCGCGCCTCCTGCTCCGCCGCGCAGGCGAAACTTTCCATTCGCATCGCGCTCTGCCAAAAAGATCGAATAGTTATGACCGAGGATTGCCGCCAATGGCGCAATGACATGCAGCCAATCCTGTTGAGGCGAGATCCAACGTGCCAGCCAAACGGCTACCGCCCCCTTCAAGATATCGAGCAACGCCGTGCCGATTCCCGCCCAAAACCCCGCCGCACGCAGAGCGTTTGTCCCACCCGTCCTGCCGCTTTCCACCTCGCGAAGATCTTTTCCGGTCTTCAGTTTGACGATCACCAATCCAAAAGGAATCGAGCCGATCACGTACGCCAGAACGACAGCCACAAGGTCAAGAACAATTTGCATCAACACTCCTCCACGAGTTTGGTTATTTGATTATACAAATCGGATACGATTTGCAGAGATAAAAACACGAAATCTAAACGATGGTTGCTTAAAGGATATGCAAAGTCACCTCATAGTAGCTGCCATCCTCGATCCAAAAACCGCGGGCGAGCCACTGACCATCCACGCGCGCAAGGACGACATACACCACATCATAAGCGGCTTCAGCAATGTCAGTGGGTGAGATCGTTTCCGGTCCGGTGGGATGCGAATGAAAGATGGCGAGCAGGTCCAGCGCATTGGACTCGATCCACTCAAAGGCGTGTAATTGCTCGATGGGGTTCATCACGTATCGCACCGGACTTTGAGCCTGATTCGTCACCTCGATCACGGATTCAACCGTGGAGTTTTTTCCCGCCAAAAGACCGCACGCCTCCAACGGCGCAAGCGAATCGACATGCGCGATCATCTTTTGCAATTGTTCGTTCGTGAGGGTGAGAGATTGCATGACTTACAAAAAGATTGCCGCGACCCAAGCCAGTCCAACGATAACTGCCGGACCGATCACGGCACGGCGCAGCGGAACGCTTTCCGCGATGCTGATCGAAAGCACGGTCAATGCATACAGCGGACCTGTGAGCGCCAGCCCAAATTGGACTGGTGTGAGCGGCCAATAGTGCAGCCCGGCGCCAATTTGCGCGCAGACCAAACCGATACCGATGGCCCAGGGAAAATCCCAGCGGTCGGTGCCATCGAGATGCAAAATACGCAGACTGATCAAGCCTGCCACGAGGAAGATCGCCGGCGTGAGCAGGAACAAGCGCGCACCTGAGTAACGTAGTGAAGTCAAAAGAATTAGGAAGAGGGCGTAGGCTACAGCCGTCAGCCCGGCGCGGGCAAATGCATATTGTGGCGTGGACGGATTGATGGTGATGTATTCGCCCAGACAGACCGCAATGAGCAAGATCGCGCCGACGATGAAGCCAGTCAACCAAATGGAGCTATCTGAAAGCAACGCCAGTGGCGCGCCCATTACAAAGGTGGTCAGTGTAGGTAACAGGAGATGTTCGCGGTTCGAGCGTTCGCCCAGCGACGGGTGGTCACGCGTCAGCCAGTCCATGCCGGCGGCGGTCAACACGGCGGCGAGGATGGACATGAAAGTCCCCAGGGTGATGGGAAAAGCAAAATAGAAACCGGGCAGGCTCAAGGTCAGGGTGAGGCGCGGGGATTCGATCAGGCGGGTGAGGGCAAAGGTCAACAGAATCGAGGCGATTAACACGCCCAGCCGGTCTGCTGAAGGGAAGTAGGAACGGTCTTCCTGCATGCGAAGATTGTACCAAGTTTTGATGTTTCGGCGCGCCCGGCTGGCAGAGAGGGGTATGGTAGAATCAAAGGGTTATGGAAGTTTCACGTATAGAAAACCTGCCCCCGCCACCGGGCATTATCAATTCCATCAAGGCGGGGTTCGACGTCGTTGCCTCACACATCACTGCAATTCTCCTGCCGCTTTTATTGAATTTGTTCATGTGGCTGGGTCCACGCCTGCGAATGGATGCGCTTTTTAATTCCATCAAAAGCGATGTGGTCAGCCTTTGGCAGAGCGGCGGCGTGCCGGCGGAAGATATTCAGATGATCTTGGACTGGTACAACCAGACGGTTCCGAATCTGAATTTGTTTTGGACGCTGCGTACGCTTCCCATCGGGATCTCAAGCCTGCTCCTGCCCAAGGGAACATTGCCTACACCGTTAGGGGAACCTGCCATCTGGCAGGTTGGCGCATTGAGTTTTCCCGGCTCGCTTCTGTTGCTGACATTTCTCGGCTGGGTGGGTGGTGCGTTGTACTTCCGCAGTGTGGCTTGGGTTGTGCTGGCAGACAAGAATCAAGCGGTCGGTGTGTTTTCCGCGATTTTGCAATCGGTGATGGTCTCGTTCTTTTCCAATTTCCTGTTGTTTATGTTGACGCTCCCGATCCTGTTCCTGTTGTTTTTGATCATGCAATTCAGCGCCTTGTTGACCAACATCTTTGTTCTGGTGCTGAGTTTGGCGTCGGTGTGGGTGATCGTTCCGCTTTTCTTCTGGCCGTTGGGAGTGTTCATCAAAAAACAAAACGTGTTCACATCCATCATGAGCAGCATCCAGTTGACGCGCTTCACTCTGCCGACCAGTTCTCTGTTTGTGCTGGCGATCTTCCTGCTCTCTTATGGGTTGAATTTCCTGTGGCGCATCCCCGCGGAAGATTCGTGGATGACCCTGCTCGGTATCTTCGGGCATTCCTTCGTCACCACTGCATTGTTGGCGGCGAGTTTTATTTATTATCGTGATATGAGCGTCTGGCTTCAGGTCGTGCTGGAAAAGTTACGTCCGAATAGTGCTGTCAAACAGGCATAGACTCAATTCTTGAATCCCTGATGTCGTCATCTTAAGGATGACGCGACCAAACCGTTGGAGGTTTTTGTGGCTGATAATGTCAAATATGATGTAAGTTCAATTCAAGCGCTGGAAGGAATCGAGCATGTCCGTAAGCGCCCGGGTATGTACGTGGGCGGTACGGATATCAAGGCGTTGCATCACCTTGTTTACGAAGTAGTGGATAATGCCATTGACGAAGCGCTGGCAGGTTTCTGCACCCGCATCAATATCACCATCCACAAGGATAGCAGTGTGACCGTGGAAGATAACGGACGTGGTATCCCGGTTGGTCCGCATCCTTCCAAGAAGGATGCCAATGGCAAGCCGATGGAAACCGTGGATGTGGTCATGACCGTGATCGGTGCTGGTGGTAAATTCGGCGGTGGTGGATATAAAGTCTCCGGCGGTTTGCATGGCGTGGGCGTTAGTGCGGTTAATGCGCTTTCCGAGTGGATGACCACCGAGATCCGACGCGACGGCAAGTTATGGCGTCAGGAATACAAACGTGGTGTCCCGCAGGGCAAAATTCAGCAAGTGGGCAAAGCCGATAAAGACCAGACCGGCACCAAACAAACCTTTAAGTTCGATAAAGTCATCTTTACGGAAGATATTGATTATCGCTTCGATACGCTCGTGCAGCGCTTCCGTGAAATGTCGTTTGTCACGCGCGGCGTGACGCTTCGTTTCGTCGATGAACGCGCCGAACGTGAAATGACCTTCTACTTCGAAGGCGGTATCACTTCCTTCGTCCGCTATTTGAACCGTAACCGTGAGAACCTTCATCCGGTTGTTCACGTCGAAAAGGAAATTGAAAACATTGGCATCGAAGCCGCCATCCAATACACGGATGCGTATACAGAATCGGTGTATTCATTTGCCAACACCATCAACACCATTGACGGCGGCACGCACCTCACGGGTTTGCGTTCGTCGCTGACGCGCGTCATCAATGACTATGCCCGCAAGAGTGGTTTGCTCAAAGACGCCGACCCGAATTTCTCCGGTGACGATACCCGCGAAGGTCTGACCGCCATTGTGTCAGTCAAGCATCCGGGTCCGCAATTTGAATCGCAGACCAAGGTCAAGTTGATGAACCCCGAAGTGCAGACGTATGTCGCTCAGGTTGTGGGCGAAACGTTCATGACCTTCCTTGAAGAAAACCCACAGGCGGCGAAAGCTATCATTGCCAAGTGTCTGACTTCTGCTCGTGCGCGTGATGCGGCTCGCAAGGCGCGTGACCTCGTCATCCGCAAGTCAGCCCTCGAGTCGTTGACCCTGCCCGGTAAACTGGCAGACTGCTCCGAACGTGACTCATCCAAGACCGAACTTTACATCGTAGAAGGTGACTCGGCAGGCGGCTCTGCCAAGCAGGGACGTGACCGCCACTTCCAGGCGATCCTGCCGCTGCGCGGTAAGATCCTCAACACCGAGCGCGCCCGCCTCGATAAAATCCTCGGCAACAACGAAGTCAAGGCGCTCATCTCTGCGCTGGGAACGGGCATCGGCGATAACTTTGATCTCGAAGGTCTGCGCTACGGGCGCGTCATCATCATGACCGATGCTGACGTGGACGGCAGCCATATCCGCACCTTGTTGTTGACCTTCTTCTTCCGCTACATGCCACAGTTGATCGAAGATGGTCACTTGTACATTGCCCAGCCGCCGCTGTATCGCATCGCATACAAGAATAACGTCAAGTATGTGTACAGCGACAAGGAAAAGGACAAGGCGTTGAAAGAGATCGGCGACAAAGCCAACCTCCAGCGTTACAAAGGTCTCGGTGAAATGAACCCGGATCAATTGTGGGAGACGACCATGAATCCCGCCAACCGCACGCTTCTGCTTGTGACTGTGGACGATGCCGCCGAAGCCGACCGCACTTTTGACATGCTCATGGGTGACGCCGTCGACCCGCGCAAGAAATTCATCCAAACCCATGCCAAGAGCGTCAGAAATTTGGATATCTAGGTTGTCTGAATCAAAACAGCCCACGAATTTTCGTGGGCTGTTTTTTGTTGATGGTTATGCGTTCGTCTTGGCTACACTGCGCATCGCCGCGATCTGACGCAGATGATCGGCCTCATGCGCCAATAGGAGCAGAATCCACGTCCGATAATTGCACACGCCAAAGGCAGGATTTCTCTCCGTCTTTTCCGGGTCATGCGTGTGACGCGTCGCTTCGATCACGACGCGGATGCGTTCTGTAGCGGCGGTCAAGCTCACGATCAAGTCACGAACCGGCACATGCTGACGCGCACCTTCACCAAAGCCCTTGGCGGCTTCCACCACATGCGCGAGCTGACTGGTGGAAATATCCAGCAATTTATTGTGATAAAAACCCTGGGTGTGGATCAGATGCGTGATCGATTCGCTGATCGACCAGAACGGGTGAATATCCGATACAAAAGCCGCCTGTGCATTGCTCAATCCATCCAGCCGTTCGTGAGTTCGCTCACGCATGGAGAAAAATGTCTCGATAAACTCATCCAGCGGATGTTGACTGGACGCCTCCAGCCAGGTGATCTGCCCGGTGTAGGCAGAGAGGATCAGGGGATTCAAAACATCAGAAGAGATCATAAGTGGGGCGATTTTATCTCAAAACCATTGCTCCGGTACCAAAGTACCAAATCCACGGGAACCTTTTTCAGGCTGGCTTCGTTCTAAGAGGCGAAAGAGGTTTCTATGAAGCTTACTACCAATACCATCATTATTATCTTTGGAATTTTAGCTCTATGTGTCCTTGCGCTATTTCCCATCAGCGTCTTTGCCATGCCCATTTTACAAGGCAGGCAAAACCAGGCAGACCCGCAAGCCACCATACAAGCAATGGTGACTCAGACGACTATTGCCTTAACGCTCAACGCGCCGACGCAAACCCCGCCTCCTCCTACGGCGACAGCTATCCCTGCGACTAATACAGTTGCCCCTACAGCGACAACTGCATCGACCCAAGCGCCCACAACGTATTGTGACTGGATGGCGTTCATCAAAGACGTCACCATCCCCGATGGCACGACGTTACGTCCAAGTGAAACCTTCACCAAGACCTGGCGCATCAAGAACCGCGGCACCTGCACCTGGACGCCCGATTACACCTTCGTCTTCAGCAGCGGCGACCAACTTGGCAGCACCACCTCGGTGCGACTGCCGCACTACGTGGCTCCTGGTCAAACCGTGGACATTACCATCTCGTTCACAGCTCCCACGGCAGAAGGTTCTTATCGCGGCTATTGGATCATGCGGAATACATCTGGCGCGCTCTTCGGCACAGGCGACAAAGCAAATGCTGCCATTTATGTAGACATCCGTGTAAAGAATCAAGTCGTGACGCAAATCCCGCCGCATGGAACAGTGGGTGGCAACCTGTGTTACCCGAGCGAGTTCAACCCGCCGATGACGCTCTACTTCGAGAATGCCCACACCGGAGAACGCATCCAATTTGCCATCCCGGAGAATCAAAATATTTACAGCGTGCTTCTCCCCAATGGCAGATACTATGCCTATGCCTGGGCTCCCGGCTATGAACTTGAAGGGGCATACGTCCATCCGGATACGCACTTGATGAAATCCTTCTTCGTCGAAGGTGGACTAACGACTCCATTCATCAACCTGTGCGACTGGGGACCCAATCCGCACGGAAAAGGCGAATAGCCCAAACCAGCCCTCCGAAGTAGTCAATTCGGGGGGCTTTCTCGTTAAAGGACGCCAGCTATAATCCTGTTCTATTTGATTCAGAGAAGGAAACCACCCATGTCCATCACCTATCGTCCCGGCACCCTTGCAGATTCTTTTGCGGTTTTTCAAGTCTTTCTCAAATCCATCATGGATTACAGCGAACGCATGAATGTCCAAGCCATCACTGGCGGCAATGACCCTGCCATGCTCGCGTCCATTTGGGAGAAGCGCAAACCGCTCTTCGATTTTCTCTCAGAAAGCGCCTCTCAATTCTGGCTCGCGGAGCGGGATGGAGAGGTCCTTGGTTATGCCCGCACCATCGAGCATGATGGGCTTCAGGAGTTGACCGAGTTTTTCGTCGCGCCGAATCAGCAATCGGGTGGAGTCGGACGCGAGTTATTATCCCGCGCCTTCGCAGATGATGGCGCGCCATATCGCACCATCATCGCCACTATGGATGAACGCGCCCTGTCCAATTACATGCGCATGGGCGTATATGGACGCATCCTGCTCAAATATTTCAGCCGTAAAGCGGAAGCTGTCAGCGTGGAAACGGACCTGACGATTTCGCCGCTGGATTTGAACGTTCATCTTGAAGCGTTGAATCGCATCGATCAGGAACTTGTCAACCATACCCGCGCAGATATTCATCGTTGGATCGCGGGTAGACGCGCCGGATTTGTCTATCAGCGCGGCGGGGAAGTGGTGGGATATGGCTATGTCGGTGGGAATCACGGACCGTTCGCGGTTTTGAATGCGGATGATTTCCCTGCGGTGCTGGCACACGCCGAAAGTTGCGCTGCTGACACCGACGATGACTTTGGCGTCTCGGTGCCGATGATCAATCAAAAAGCTGTGGATTATTTGCTCAGCCGAAAATATCAGATCGACTCCTTCACCACGGTGCTGATGAGTAACGTCCCATTCGGCAAGTTTGAAAACTATCTCACATTTGCTCCGGAGTTCTTTCTATGAAAATCAAAAACATTCCCATCCTTCTTTCGTTGATCGTCCTGACCTTTTCTTCTCTCGCCTGCTGGAGAACAAACAGACCTGCCTTGGAGTTCAGTCCGGAGGCGTTACCCGAAGCCAGTGTGGATGCCGTATATGATGTGGAAATTCAAGTTTCAAAAAATGAGACGCCTGTATATCAGCTTTATGTTTCTGAAGGCGCATTGCCTCAAGGTCTTATTTTTGAATACATCGAATATGAAGATAAAGCCAGGATTCATGGCGTGCCTGAAGAGGCAGGGTCATTTACATTTTTTGTGACGGCCGCCTGTTTGGGAACCAATGTCAACGGTCAGGTGGGGACACAGGAATATACCCTTGTGGTGAAATAAAATTGACGCCCACTTGGCATGTGGGCGTTATCTTTTATAAAATAGATACAAATTGTCCCTTTATTTGTGATTTAAATCACTAATTAGCTGTAAGATTTGACATTAAAATATCACCTAGTAAGTCAAATTTACAATCAGAAAGTGGCGTGAAAACCACTTCGAGGAGACAATATGAAGGTCAACAACAAAGTGATCGTTGTAACTGGTGGTGGGAATGGCATGGGACGTGAAGTCACGCTTAATTTACTTTCCAAAGGCGCCAAGGTATTTGCCATCGACATCAATGAAGCAGCCTTGCAGGAAACCTCTCAATTGGCAGGCGATAAGAAAGCGAATCTAGCGACGGCTGTGCTGAATATTACTGATAAGGAAGCGGTGGAAGCTCTGCCCGCCAAGGTCATTGAACGCTTCGGCGCTGTGGACGGTTTGATCAACAACGCAGGCATTATCCAACCCTTCGTGCGTTTGAAGGACCTCAAGTACGAAGCCATCGACCGTGTGTTAGATGTCAACTTGTATGGGACTTTGTACATGCTGAAAGCCTTCCTGCCTCATTTCCTGACTCGTCCCGTGGCGCACATTGCCAACGTTTCCAGCATGGGCGGATTTCTGCCTGTGCCGGGACAGACCGTCTATGGCGCGAGCAAAGCGGCGGTGAAGCTCATGACCGAAGGACTGTATGCTGAATTGTTGGAGACAAACGTAAAGGTCACGCTCGTGTATCCCGGTGCCATCGGAACGAACATCACCACCAACTCAGGTGTTGCCACTCCCGGCGGTGAGAAACGCTCTACTGAAGAACAGAAGTTCAAACCGTTGGCTGCCGACAAGGCCGCCGAGATCATCGTGGATGCCATCGAGAAAGACCGCTATAGCGTGCATGTCGGTTCGGACGCCAAAATGATGGATTTCCTCACCCGCCTGAATCCCAAGATGGCGGCTGGGTTTATCTACAAGCAGATGAAATCCCTGCTGCCTGCGTAAGGTAGCGAGAAAAGAGACAGCCCATCAAATCGATGGGCTGTCTCTTTATTTCATCATCCTCGCCGCACGTCTGCCGATCTCTACCGCGAAATTCGTACCACGGTCCCATGGGTAGACCTGACTCATCGAAGCGAAGTACAAACCTTCGATGGGTGTTTGAATGGCGGGGATGTTTTTTGAATGTCCCACCAACGGCACGGGTTGGGCATAATTCGTTTTGTGAACCCAAATTTTTTTGATCCACTCGCGTGTGAATTCAGGATTGAACTTTTGGAAAGCGGGGATGAACTTCTCCAGCAACTGCTCATCGCTCAGCGAGAAATATTCGTGCCCCAATTCCAAATAATCACCGGCGTACACAATATGGTCACCGCCGAAATGCTCGCTCGAAACATAATTCGTATGCTCCACCAGTGCGAGGAACGGATAACCTTCCTCCTTCGGCACATTGAACCAGTAAAAGCCATCCTTCGACAATTGCTGCTTGAGCGAAAGCGTCATCACCACCGCGCCCATCGACTTCAACTCCAGCAAACCCTTCAAATAGGATTCGGGCAAGTCGGGGCAGAATTTCGCCATCAGATTCGGTGACGTGGTGACCAAAACTTTATCGAAGGCTTCGCCCTCCACGGTCAGACTCCCCGAAGCCTGATCCTTCTTTATGGACTTGATACTTACTCCGAGTCGAATCTCCACTCCCTTTTCGCGCAACTTTTCTGCAAACAGATCCGCAAACTTCTGAAAGCCGCCTTCAAACGTGCCCAAAC
>JAHDWC010000099.1 GCA_023382575.1 Anaerolineales bacterium | reverse complement strand
GCTGATCCTCTCCATCGACGGTCTTCGCCCCGATGCCATTCCGCTGGCGCCCATGCCCAACCTGACCAGCCTGATGCAGAACTCCGCCTATTCCCTCAACGCACAGACGATCCACCCGAGCGCCACATTGCCAGCTCATGTCTCCATGCTGAGCGGACAATGTCCCAGCAAGCATGGCGTCAACTGGAACGATTATCTCCCTGAGAACGGCTATGCTCAGGTCATCGACCTGTTTGACATTGCCCATGCGGCTGGTTTGCAAACGGTCATGTATGTTGGCAAGGAAAAATTACAGCAGATCACTGAACCTTCCAGCGTGGATATCTTCCACTATATCAATGACCGCGATTTGGTCATCACAGAGACGTTAATCCAAGACTTCCCCGAAGATTTTGGTCTGATGTTCGTCCACTTTCCCACCGCCGACTGGATGGGACATGTCTATGGCTGGCTTTCGGGCGAGCAACTCAGCGTGCTCTTCCGAGCTGACCAGGCAATTGCCAACCTGCTGTCCGAGTTGGATGCGCGTGGACTTCGCGATGAGACCTTGATCATCATCACATCCGACCATGGTGGGCATGGCAATATCCACGGTTCCAGTCAATACGAAGATATGACCATCCCGTGGATTGCTGCGGGTCCGGGAATTCAGCCTGTGGCGTTGAGCACCCAAATCACCACGATCGATACTGCCGCGACGGCTGCATATGCGCTCAATCTGCCCATTCCGCTCGAATGGGATGGTATGCCTGTCTATGAAGCATTTGGAATTTTAGAAGATGGTCCAATCCGCAATCATTGCAAAAACTAATCTGCTATAGATTTTAGTTTTTCCATCCTGTACAATAGATTCAAATGCGAACAAAATCGTTTTTATCCGTTACCCTTTTGCTCCTGGTTTTGATCTCCGCCTGCCAAACACCGACGGAAACCGCCACGCCGACAAAGACCTCGCCGCCCGCATCCGCCACCGCCTCCAAAACCAAAACTCCGCCGCCGACTGCGACACGCAAAGCCACCACAACGCCGACCTCTTCGCCTACTTCAGTCGCAACCGATGACATTTCACCAACCCCTTCGCAGACGTTCACGCCTGCGCCTCCTCCCATCCTGGGGAAGTTATACTCACGAGCCATCATTATCAGCATTGATGGTCTTCGACCCGATGCGATGATGACTGCGGGCATTCCCAACATTGCCGACCTCGTTACAGGTCATGGCACGTTTACCTTGACTGCTCAAACCATCATCCCAAGTTCCACGCTGCCGTCTCATGCTTCCATGTTGACCGGATTGTGCCCTGAAAAACATGGCGTTTACTGGAACGATTATGAACCCGTCCAAGGTATTGCAGATGGTGTGGATCTGTTCGACCTGGCCCATGCCGCCGGGATGGATACTGCCATGTTTGTCGGCAAGGAAAAGATGCAGCAACTGACCGACCCGACCAACATCGACGATTTCGTTTACAACAGCATGGGCGATACCGAGGTCATTGAACAACTCATTCAGGAGTTCCCATCGAATTTTGAGCTTTTATTCGTCCACCTGCCTTCGACGGATCGCGTGGGACATGAATATGGCTGGCTCTCTCCCGAGCAAATGTCTGCCATTCGCGAAGCAGACAGGATGATCGGTCAACTATTGGAAATGCTGGATCAAAAAGGATTGCGCTTCGGAACGCTGATCATTATCACTTCTGATCATGGCGGGCACGATACGACTCACGGCTCGCTCCGCCCCGAAGATATGACCATTCCCTGGATCATCGTCGGGGATAGTGTGATCAAGACGCGCATCGCAACTCAGGTTTATACGGTGGACACAGCTGCAACCGTAGCCTTCGCTTTGGGTTTACCCATCCCTCCTGAATGGGATGGCGTCCCTGTGTATGAGGCGTTCGGTTTCCCGGTCACAAGACCTCCCATCACTTGTGACGGGCAAGAATAAAAAAGGCAGCGCACTCGATAAGTGCGCTGCCTTTTACTTTGAGGGAGATACTTTCTCTTTGCCGAATCAGTTTCCGGTCAAGAAAGAAGCGGGGAATTATGCTTTGTCCAATTCATCGGGCAATTCATCTTCCACATTGCGAATGCGTGGATTGGCAAACACCAGTGCAGTGACAAGCAGTCCGAATACGCCAGAGATAATAAACATCAGACCCACGCCACGCCCCACACCCGTCCCGAGAATTTGACCGATGAAGGTGTTAGCGAGTGCGCCACCTTCCATCATGAGCGGTTCGAAGAACTTATCGGCCAGCGGACCGGCAGTGAGGAAAGCGATTGGCATCATGGATTGCGAGATGGCAGAGCGGACGGAGAAGACGCGTCCCTGTACATCGCGCGCCACTTTGGATTGAAAGATAACCTGGCTGTTGCCTGAGGCGAGCGGGATAAAGAACATCAGAATGAAGACGCCCACGCCAATAAAAAATGGATTGGGACGCAGCCCGGCAATAATGAGACCCAGCACAGAGACGGCGATGAATCCGATCACGACTGGCATGCGGCGTTTGGGTCCGCCCCAGGCGCTCATGACGATACTGCCTATCAACATTCCCACGCCCATCACGGTTTGGATGACACCAAGCACATCTGGTGAGAAGCGACTGAGCACCATGGGAACCATCAGTACAGCAGACCAATTCAACAGGAAGTTGACCATCGCATAGTACATGAGGATGCCAAACAGACCGCTTCGCTCGCGCAGATAGTTCCAGCCATATGCCATATCTTGCAGGAAGTTGGAGTTTTTATGTTCGGGTGCAAGCGCAGGCTGCGGAATGCGGACAAACATCAACGAACCGACTGCAAAGAAGAACGTGACAACGTCGATGATCAAGATACCGTTGAAACCAATGAAGACGAAAAGCGCACCAGCCAACACCGGAGTCAGCACACTAGCAATGGCTTGTCCCATCTGCACCAAGCCATTTGCGCTACCAAGTTTTTCCTTCGGCACGATCATGGTGCGCTGTACGCTGGTTCTTGAAAAGCGCTAAAGACCGAACCTAATGCAGCAATGACGTACACATGCCAAAGCAGCAAATTATTGGAAGCCAACAGGATGAAAATGGCAAGGGTCAAGATCGCATTCAGGGTGTCTGACAAGATCATAATGAGGCGGCGGTTGTACCGGTCCGCGATGGAGCCGGCGAATGGCAACAGCAAAATACGCGGCAGAGAGCCCAACAACACAGTGATCGCAAAGGGTGTGGCTTGTTTGCTCTGGTCGTAGATCCAGACGCCCAATGCGAAGTTTGATAAGCCCGATCCCAACATCGAGATCAATTGACCGCCCCAAATGACAAAGAAGGTCTTCATGTCGCGTGGGGTTTCAACAACAGTTGATTCTAAAGTGGTGGATGTCATTTCTTTTTCCCTTTCTTGACGGTCTTTTCAAAATAAAAACTTGGATAGAACGCCACGGTCATGGCGTAGGGCTGGTCGGTGGATTTGGAGGTTTTATCCTCTGCCTCAAACTCCTTCAAGAGCTTGACCAATCGTTCCTGAAATTCTTCGATGCGTTTCTCCGGTACATGGCTGATCACGCGGTTGATGATCATGCGGCGTTCCTTTTCCGCGGCACCTTGATCCAATTGGAACTGACGCGCCTGCAAACTGCGGATAATATCCTCGCGTGTCGCATCAATGGTGGAGGCAAGCAGGATGTTGAAGGGTTCGTTATCACTCTCCCTTGAGAACTTGAATAGATTGGGGTCCACTTCCAAACCACCTGCCGCAGAGACGTATGTTTTTTCCACCATGTTGGCGACCATGCGCGTCTCGGCTACTTCGATGAGTCCCAGTTTCTCCAGTGTTCCAAAGTGATAATACAATTTGCTGGGAGCCAGCCCCAGCTTCTCTGCCACCTGCTTGACGGTGAGGGGTTTATCCTCCAACAATTCGAGAATCTGAATCCGCAAGGGATCGGCGAGGGCGCGCAACGTTTCAAGATCGGAAACGTGAAAACGCTTGGCTGGTTTTTCTTTTTTCACCGAGAAATACCTTTCTATCGATAAAATTATTTTTAACGATAGGGCGATTTTACGCGACTTCTAGAAAAAGTCAAGGAAATTCATAAAGCAAAATATCCCCCACCCGTACCAGTTTCAATTCACCACGGCATGCCGTTCAAATGGATGAGCCCATGCGTTTCCCACTGTGCCAGAGCTTTGTGGACTGGCAATATCAGCGTCGGCCCGTGATAGGTTTCCCAAGTCTGCGAGTCTGGGTCAAGGTTATACACACTTTGATCCACGCGAGTAAATCCGGCCGCGGTATAAAACTTCACCACTTCTTCGCGACAACCAAGAAAGCCAAAGTCAGCTTGGGAGTTTTTCAGAAGATACTTGCGCAAATAAGCGAACATGGCTTTCCCCACTCGTTTGCCTTGATAGCTGGGATGTACAGCCACAGCACCAATGCCTGCAATTTGAAAGGAAGCCTCCCCAACCATAATTTGGCGATACCCAAATTCCAGATGCGCCACGGGCTGGTCACTGCCATCCAGCCCAATCAGGCGATATTCGGGTATGGAACCCCAATACGAATTTGCGGAGAAAAATTCAACGTAGTCGGGAAAGGATGCCATCAGCATTTTGCGGATGGACGCTTCCAGCGAGGGAGAAAGTTCGGGTTCGGGAATCAGCTTCCAGTTCATAGAAGAAGCGGATTTTACCCCAAAGCCACATCCAAAATCATCATGATGATAAATCCCAACATCGCGCCACCTGTGGCGATATGGATATCCTTCTCCAATTGGGATTCGGGAATCAACTCTTCGATGACAACGTAGATCATTGCGCCAGCCGCAAACGCCAGCGCATACGGTAACAGCGGTTTGATGTAAATGACTGCGGCGGCTCCCAACACACCGGCAATGGGTTCAACCACACCGGAGAGTTGCCCATACCAAAAGCTTTTTCCGTGACTCATGCCTGCACGATGCAGAGGCGCTGCAACGGATGTCCCTTCGGGAAAGTTTTGCAGTCCAATGCCAATTGCCAGGGCAATTGCTCCCGCCAGCGAAGCGGATGGCATGCCTGCATGGACCGCGCCAAACGCCACGCCCACCGCCAAGCCTTCGGGGATGTTGTGAAGCGTGATCGCCAGCACGAGTAACACACTGCGCTGCCAATGGGTTTTGATACCTTCCGCTTCTTCGATGGGAAAGCCCACATGCAAATGCGGCAGGATTTTATCCACGCCCCACAGGAACAATCCACCCGATGCAAACCCCACAGCAGCAGGCAACCACGCCGGCAATGACATATCTTCTGCCATTTCAATGGATGGAGCCAACAGCGACCAGAAACTGGCGGCGATCATCACACCCGCCGCAAAACCAAGCATGGCGTCTAATACGCGCTTATCCACATCCTTGAAGAAGAACACAACTGCCGCCCCTAACGCCGTAACAAACCAGGTGAAGCAGGTTGCCAGAAATGCCTGCCAAATCGGATTCAACCCCACAAACCATTCATATATCATATTCAGCCATCCTACAATGATTCTTAATTGCCAATCGATTATAAGACTCGCCGCGAAAAACAAAACCTGACAACCTTCCTCCAAAATAATTACATCCTGCATCATGTCAAAAGATATAATCCAGCATCATGACGGAAGCGAAACTCATTCTCGTCACCGGCGCGACCGGTTATGTCGGCGGACGGCTTGTGCCGAAACTGCTCGAAGCCGGGTATCGTGTGCGTTGTCTCGTGCGCGATCCATCCCGTTTGCAGGGACGTCCCTGGTTGAGACAGGTCGAAGTCGCGCATGGGGATGCGTTGAATCCCGCCGACCTCGCTTCCGCGATGCGCGGCGTTTCTGCCGCGTATTATCTGATCCACGGCAAGCAGGGCGGCAAGGAAAGCGCCGAGCGCGACCTGAAAGCCGCGCGGAATTTTGCGCAAGCCGCCGAAGATGAAGGCATCGAACAAATCATTTATCTGGGTGAGCTGGTTGACCCGACTGCGAATCTTTCTCCCTATTTGCGCTCGCGGCACGAGACCGGTTTTGAACTTCGTCACGGTAAAACACCTGTCACCGAATTGCGCGCTGGTATGATCATCGGCTCCGGCTCAGCTCTCTTTGAAATGATCCGCTATCTCACCGAGCGCGAACCGATCCTTACTTGTCCCGCCTGGTTTTTCTCACAAGCTCAACCCATCGCCATTCGAGATGTATTGGCCTATCTGGTGGAAGCGCTCAAAGCGCCAGATGCCACTGGCAGAGTGATCGAAATTGGCGGACCCTCGCGCCTCACCTATGCAGACATGTTGCTAGGCTATGCCAAGGAGCGGAGTCTTAACCGCTGGCTGATCCGCACACCATTCTACGCCCCAAGGCTCTCCGCATATTGGGTACATATGATCACGCCGATCCATTGGCGTGTGGTCGCACCGCTCATCGAAGGTCTGCGCGCCAACCTCATCGTCCGTGATGAAACCGCGCGGAAGTTATTCCCGCATATCCAACCGATCGATTTTCAAACCGCAGTCCATCTCGCACTTGGGCGCATCCAACGGGACAATGTGGAAACCTCATGGTCTGACTCGCTCGTCACAGCCCAGGGGGATGTCAAACCGTATGTCTTCACCGTGGAAGATGGTTTGTTCATCGAACGCCGTCAGATCGTGCTGGACTTGCCACCTGAAACCGTCTTCCGCGCCTACACCGGCATTGGCGGCGCGCGCGGCTGGATGTACATGGATTGGGCGTGGGCGATCCGCGGCTGGATGGATAAAGCCATCGGCGGCGTGGGCTTGCGGCGCGGACGTCGTCACCCCGATGAAATCCACACCGGCGAAGCGCTCGATTTCTGGCGCGTGGAAACCGTGGAGAAGAATCGCCTCATGCGCCTGCGTGCCGAGATGATCGTCCCCGGTAAGGCTTGGCTACAATTCGCATCCACACCGCTGGAAGAGAACACAGACAAAACCATTTTCACGGTCACAGCGTATTACGAGCCATACGGGCTGCCCGGCTTTTTATATTGGTATGCCATGTGGCCCTTCCACAAATTTATCTTTGATGGGCTTGCCCGCCGATTGGCATCGCGCGCACGCGTGTTGGGACATGCCTACTAATTGATTACTTTTTCGTCCGTTGGGGTTATATAGGACATGAATATTCTCTTTCCCTTCCTCGGTTATCTTTTCGGCTCGCTTCCATTTTCAGTCTGGGTGACGCGCTTCACCAAAGGCGTGGACGTGCGCGATGCTGGCTCTGGTCATGCCACCACGACGAATACCATCCGTCAGGCAGGGTTTGGCTGGGGTGCATTGGTGCTCGTTCTAGACATCGCCAAGGGATTCATCCCCACTTTCCTTGCCATCGTGTATACCGGCGAAAATTGGGTCGTCGCGCTGACCGCCATCTTTGCGGTGATTGGTCACTGTTGGCCTCTCTTTGCTGGTTTCCGCGGCGGAATGGGATTAGCCACCACTGGCGGCGCACTCTTGGCGGTCAACCCACTGGCGTTTTCGGTCTGTCTGGCAACCTTGATCCTGCTGGTGCTGGTGATCCGTCACTCTGCGCGAGCAAGTGTATTTGCAGGAATCGCCATCGCGCCTGTGTTGTGGCTATCGGATATCCGCGATGCGGCATTGTATGTGGCGATGGGTTCAGGGGCCGTGATCGCTGTCCGTTTTTTTATGGATTGGAATCGCAAATATCGGGAGTTGTGGCTGGATCGGGAAAAGCCGGAAAAAACTTCCGGGTAGGCTTCTGTTTATAAAGTTGGAACAGGTCTGAGCGGAGAATGAAGCGGGGTGTTTATTCCCCAAACAACCAGCCAAAGAGGTTGCCGCGCGGATTGGTCTCTTCCACCCTTGGCATGGACAATAGCACCACGGTGATATTGTCATGTCCGCCGCGCTGGTTGGCGAGATTGACAAGCGTCTCGGCGGCGGCTTTCAGGTCCTTTTGCCCACGAATGATCTTCTGGATTTCATCGTCCCAAACGAGGTCGGTCAACCCATCCGTACACATCAGAATGGTATCGCCCGGGTGAAGATGGAACCCCTGATTGTTCATGGATTCCTCGTCCGTTTCCTCGTTGTCGATGCGCAGACGGAAATCCACTTCGGGTAATTTGATGCCGCCCAAGTGACGGCGGATGACATGCACGTTCGGATGGTCACGCATCTGCTCGGCGCTGATGATGCCTTTTTCGAAGGCTTCCTGCACCCAGGTATGGTCAATGGACAGGCGTTGGATATATTTGCCGCGCAGAAGATAAATGCGCGAGTCACCGACATAGGCAGTGTAAAGTTTATTCTCGATGATCCACACACAGGCGCAGGTGGCGCCCATGCCCTGCTCCTCTTCCTTGCCGGCGGAGTGAGAGGCGATTGCCTGGCTGGCATCGTGGATGGCATTCTCAAGGATGCGGACGGGCTTCTTGGCGTTGCTTTCCGCCACATGCATGCTGATGTAATTGACTGCCAGTTCCGCCGCCACTTCTCCAGCGCGATGCCCACCAATGCCGTCTGCCACCACGGCGAAAACCGACGGGCGCGGATCGTCCTTGCTCAACTGAAACGAAGAAACCGCATACCGGTCTTCATTGTTTTTGCCGGACATACCAGCATTGCTGAGCGCAGCAACGTGCACGTGTGCAAGCGTGGTTCGAATCATTCGTCAGCGTTTTGAACGATAACTTTCGGGGAAGATTTTGGCGGAGGTGTTTTAAGCATAAACCGGTAAGCCAATTGTCCAAAGTTTACCATATCCCCATGCTTCAAACGATAGCCATCTCGTTGGACCGGCTCGTAATTTACCCACGTCCCGCCGATGGAATTATTGTCCTGAAGCAGGTAGCCACCATCGTCCGTTTGGCGGATGCGCGCATGCACCGACGACAGCGAAGGATCATCCATCACCAATGTACAGTGCACCGGGTCGGTACCAAGGACGATCTCTTTTTCCGCGAGCGGGATCGGTGGCACAGCTGCAAACTGTCCGTCTGGGTTGAGGCGGATGAACGAAGCAGCCGCATCCACATTGGACTTTGAGTCTGCTGCGGTTTTCTTCGAGAGGGTACGGCGCTTGGCAGCTTTCTTCTTGGAATCTGGCGTGGTGATGGGTTCTTCCGCCACCACATGGATGGGCTGGGTCAGCGGGTCATTTTGGGCGCGGCGTTCCTCGCGGACTTTACGAAGCGTTGGGAGGCGCACGCGTCCACTCAGCAGGATGAGGAACAATACCAATCCTGCCAAAATGATCGCGCCAAACGTGATCGGTGTGCGGTACTTCGCAAGCAACGCCAGCGGACCACTGGGCGGCTTGATGACTGTCACTGTGATGGGAACGGGCATGCTGGTCTTGCTCAACCCCAACACATCCACTGCTTCAACCATCACTTGATGTTCGCCACTGGATGAATACGCTTTGAGATCCCAAGTGAGCACATCAAACGGCTCGCTGGTATTTTCGTCCACGATGGTGCCATCCACGTACAGCGTAGTGCGCGTCAACTGGCGCGGGTGTCCGTCTGGGAATTCGATAATGATCTCAAGTTCCTGCGTCTCCGGCAGGAGCATTTCCGTGTTGAAGGGATCCTCTTCGGGAGCCTGACGCGTGATCTGCAGCGCTGTCGTGACGAGGAATGGGTTGGGAGGCTGAATATCCAATGCAAAACGCTGCTCCCCCGAAGTCACTGTGCCAGACGAAGGCACATTCGCTTGAATCGCCAACGAGTATTCGCCAGATGTGCTCAAACGCGACGTATACGAAAGCATATACGTTCGGCGCAGACCGGAGAAATAAGCTTCGAGATCGGGGAAACGTTCCGTGCCAGAATATTGGAACATGCTCCCGCCGGTTTGAATGGCAAGGTTGTTGAAGATCGCAGCACTGGTATTGGTGAAAGTAGTGTTCGCATCCACATACCAGACGAAGATGCGGATATTGGACTCGACTGCACGTTGGATCAACGGCTCAAGCGAGGCAGCCAGGTCGGCATTTTCCATTTGCGGTGTAATGAAAAGCACCGCCCGCTTCATTCCAAGACGGGGAGTTTGTGCGCTGACTACATCCAGCGCGGTGACAAGAGATTGCAAATTGGGGATCGCCGTCCGCATATCCGGCTGGAAGCCGCTCAAGCCGACAACAAATTCTGCGGCGCTGGCGTGATTGATGACTGGTCCCGCCTGGCTGACAAGGCTGAGATCATCGGGCAGGTCTGCCGGACGACTCTCCGCCCATTGGGTGATGACCTGCGAAACGCGTTGAAAACGGGTGATGCTGTTGGCATCGCGCGCGTCCAATGCCTCACCCTGGTTGACAGCCACCACCAACTGCAAGGGAATCGCCACCTCGAGGAAGGAATCCACTGGCAGCGGTTGCCCATTTTCGATGGCAGACACCGCTTCCGGCTGAAGACCTGAAGCGAAGATTTTCTGCGCGTCGAACACATCCACATAGGCGGTCACCGTTGGGAAGGTGTTTGCATCCGCGTTGTAGAGGATGACAGATGCAGAATTCTGCTGAGCCTGTGCGCCTGGCACAATACTCAGCAGAATCCCGACAATAAGAAGTATTAGAAAGGGTTTACGCATTTCCCTCGGCAAATACAGGGACCTCGGCTTTGGGGTTGGTAAGTTGCAGATAGGAGAGCGCCCAAGCCGTCTTGGTGTAAGCAACGATGACACCGTTGAGAACCAACAGGATGGGGAAATATATCACGCAACACGCTACCGTGATCCAGGCGGTGGGTGGGATGGACGAGAACGAGTCCATCGAAGCTGCGGAGAAGATCAGCGGCATCATGGCAGCGATCATTGGCAGAGCAAGCACCACACCGATGAGAGCGCTACCGATTCCGAGAACGAGGGCCAAGACGATCATACCGCCAATATCTGATTTGGCGATTTCCCAGCCGCGTTTGAGGGCGTCGAAGACATTCAGGTCTTCAGCGACGATAGCTGCCTGTGCCTGTTCCATCACCACGCCGACCGCCCAACTGATCGGCACGAGCAAGCAGAGGAATGGCACCAGACAAACGAGCGCAATACCTGCTGTCGCCACGCCAAGGAAGACAAAAGGTACGACCAAGACAAGTACGATCACAAAGACAACCAAGCCAACCAAAAGGTTCAAGCCGACGAAACGCCAGAAGTAAGGCATGCTCTCAGACCACAACTCAGCAAACATCAGGGAGGATGCGCCTTGTTCCAGTTTGTAGACGCCTTTCAGGAGTCCGATGCGACCCATCATGCCGAGGGCAAAGAATACAAGCGAAAGGATGAAGATGAAGAGACAAATCGCAATAATGATCAACATGTATTGCTGAAAGAATTCGTTGAATTGTTCGGTATATCGTTCTACCTGCCCATTCGGGAAGGGATTTGTCCCATTCCGCTCGAATTGCGTGCCATTATTGCCGCCGCCGTTTCCGCCTCCGCCGCCGTTCGCAAATCCAGCCAAAATGCCAAAGATCCACAAAACTTTGTGGTTCCAAATGATCTGCCAGGACCGGGTAAGGATCTTTCCAAGGTCGATTTTCATTTCATGCTCCTAGTATGCAGGTGTTCCTCCCGAGGCGAAACCGGGTAAATCATACACTACTCAAAGGTTTCCGTCCACTTGGGGAGGGGCTGGGAATGGGATTTTCCACTCCATGTCACCTTATGTACGCGGAGATCAATTACAAGGTAGCGGGTTTGGGTTCGTCTGGGGCGAAAACCACTTCGTTCCCCGTTGGCGCAGCGAGGCGCATATAGGACAATTCCAGCACTGCGGTCATGAACGTGCCTGTCACACCAGAGAACAGCGTCGTGAGCGGAATAAAGATACAAGCAAACAGGATCATCGTCAGCTCGAACATCGAGATATCCATGCCAGTTTCCACGATAACAGGAAAAAGCAAGATGGGAATCACGGCAGGGGTAAAGAAGATGGCTGAAACAATCGAGGTGACAAAGTAAACGATCAAGGTGAGGATGAGGAATTTCCAGACGTGCTTCCACACCACCTGAGAAGCACGCTTGACCGCCTCCCACGACCCGAGGTTTTCATCTACAACCAGAACCAGTGCCCCATCCATAATGGCGACGACAAAGAATGAAAGCGGCGTGACCAGAAGCATGATGGGCTGAAGACAAATGCTTGCCAATCCCATCGTCACCAGCGACAACAGGAAGATGACCAGGAAAATTGCGCTAATGATCGTCCCAAAGGTCAACTGGACGATGAGCACCACGCCTAACGCCCGCCCAAAATAGGGAAAGCCATCCCGAAGCAATGCCATGAACGAGGTCAAGCCGTCGCCGCGTTCGAGGCGAACGATGCCCAAGGTCAACGAGGCGCTGCTGATCGTTCCCAAGATCATTCCAATGACCGTTGAAATGATCAGTAATACAAGCCAGGAAATCAAAATCCACAATTGAGAATCAACAGAGTCCCAAAGGAACAATACGGGAATGAAGTAGAGAAAAAGAAATATGAACGAGATCACCATCGGAAACATCGCAAAAATCCAAAAGGATTTATGTTTCCAGGTAATTTGCAGCGAACGCATCAGGACATTGCCGTAATCGAAATTCATTGTGCCTCTTATCCCCTGCCAGGAAGTTACTCCCACTCAATGGTCGCAGGCGGTTTACTCGTTATATCATACACCACACGGTTGATACCTTCCACCTCGTTCACAATGCGGCTCGAAACCTTCGCTAAAAGTTCATGCGGCAGGCGCGCCCAATCGGCGGTCATAAAATCGTCTGTGGTCACGGCGCGGATGGCTGCCGCTTCTTGATAGGTGCGCATGTCGCCCATCACACCCACAGAACGGACCGGAAGCAGCACCACAAAGGCTTGCGAAGTCTGTGCGCCCTTTCCTAAGAATCCTGCTTTGGATAATTCCTCCAAGAGGATCGCATCCGCCGCCCGCAGACGGGATACCCGCTCAGGTGTACACTCCCCGAGACAGCGCACAGTCAAGCCGGGACCGGGAAACGGCTGCCGCCACACCAAACCTTGATTCAAGCCGAGAGCTTCGCCCACCAGACGGACTTCATCCTTGAACAAATAACGCAGCGGCTCGACCAACTCGAATTGCATATCTTCGGGTAATCCGCCCACATTGTGATGAGACTTGATCTTCTCCGCTTTGCTTCTGTCAGGGCCAGATGACTCAACCACATCCGGGTAGATCGTCCCTTGCACTAAAAACTTCGGCTGACCGACATTCTTCGCCTCACGCTCAAAGATGCGAATGAACTTCTCACCGACAATTTTGCGTTTCTGCTCCGGTTCAGTGACACCTTTCAATGCGCCCAGGAATTCGTCAGCGGCATCGACGGTGATGAGTTCAGCACCCAAACCTTCCCGAAATGCCGAAGCGACTTGCGCACCTTCATTTGCGCGCAGGAGACCTGTATCCACGAACACGCAGACCAGTTGATCCCCGATGGCTTTGTGAACCAATGCCGCCGCGACCGATGAATCCACGCCGCCCGAAACCGCCGCGAGGACTCTCTCGTTCCCAACTTGTTCACGAATCCGCTTGACGCTTTCCTCAATGATGGAAGTGGGTGTCCAATCGGGAGTGACGCCACAGACATCAATGGCGAAATGCTTGTACACTTCGATGCCATTCGGGGTGTGATGCACCTCCGGGTGGAATTGCACACCGAAGTATTTGCGTTTCAGATCGCCCATCGCAGCATAGGGACTGTTATTTGATTTCGCCAGGGCAATAAATCCGTCGGGGAGTTGCGTTATTTTATCGCCATGCGACATCCAAACTTTTGAAAGATTCGTCAGCAAAGGCGTATCCACCAATGATTGAATTTCGGCATGACCATATTCGCGCTGAGCGGACGGATCCACTTTGCCGCCAAGGGCGTGAGTCAGAGCTTGCATGCCGTAGCAAATACCAAGGATGGGCAATCCGCTTTCGAGAATGAATTTTTGAATGAAAGGCGCATCCTTTTCATAGACGGATTTGGGGCCGCCAGACAAAATAAATCCTTTCGGTTGGATCGAAAGGATTTTTTCTTGCGGCGCGTCCCACGGAAAGAGTTCGCAATAGATTTGCGACTCGCGTACACGACGGGCGATGAGTTGGGCATACTGAGCCCCAAAATCGAGAATGGCAATGGAATTCATGGTTGTATTGATCCTATATAGACACGACCAGTCGCGTCCCTACAAATCTGAAATAAGATGAAAATGCAAATGTGGAAAATCTTGATACTCTCCGCCGTTGACGATGAGGCGATAAGCTTTCAGTTCAAATTCTTGAACAAGGCTTTGCACCACAGAATATAGGTCAACGAGGAAGGCGGTATCGCCTGGGTCAAGGTCAGCAAGGGATTGAACCTGTCGCTTCGGGACGAGGAGGATGTGAACCTTATAGCTTGGAGCAGGGTGCTGAAACGCGATCAGGTTCGAGGTCTCGCGGAGGCGTTTGACCGGAATGACAAAACTCATGTGAGCGAAGATCCAGCCGATGAGCGGCGCAAAAATCCAGAGAAATTTCTTAATCAACGAACGTGATCTTGCCATCATCCAATGATTTGATGCACGCAATCGATTCGATCGGCACGCCAAGCGGAGTAAGCGCATCGCGCCCGCCTTCGAAAATCTTCTCGATGAGCGTACCAATGCCGACGATCTTCGAGCCTGCTGCTTCTGCCAGCCGCACAAGACCGAGGATGGTCTGCCCGCTGGCGAGGAAATCGTCGATGATGAGAACTTTTTCGCCGTTGGCAAGATATTCCGGCGAGACGATCAACTCCACCATGCGCCCCTTCGTGTGCGACGGCGCCAAGGTGAGATAGACCTGATCTGGCATGGTGACAGGTTTGTTCTTACGAGCGTACACGACCGGTAATCCCATGTGAATGGCGGTCGCCAAAGCCGGCGCAATGCCGGAAATTTCTGCGGTGAGGATTTTGGTCGCGCCGACGTTTGCAAAGCGTTTCGCAAAATCGCGCCCACAGGCATCCATGAGCGCGGGGTCCACTTGATGATTGACAAAACTATCGACCTTGAGAATCCCACCGCCGAGCACATGCCCATCTTTCAAAATACGTTCTTGCAAAGCATTCATTCAGCCTCCGATTGTCTGGACAGATTAATTATCCGGATTGTACACCGGATTACAAAAGAGAAACCATAAAGTTGAGAAAGTCCAGCCTTACATTCTCTTAAAGTTGTCTGAGGTCTGGTTTTTATCTCTTATTCCCGCGCTTATCCTCGATTAAGGTCATAATTTAGTCTGTGTTAGAATCTTGCGCGTGAATTATCGGTTGATATTAGCATCCAACTCGCCGCGCAGACGCAAGCTTTTTGCA
>JAHDWC010000098.1 GCA_023382575.1 Anaerolineales bacterium | reverse complement strand
CTTGAAAACATGTTTGGGTCACACCAACGTGGGTTCGAATCCCACTCCCTCCGCTGGTAAGAGTTGACGATTCGGGATTAACGATTACAATACCAATCTCACTTACTTTGGGGAGGTGCCAGAGTGGCTGAATGGGCTCGCCTGCTAAGTGAGTGCCGGGCTAAAATCCGGTCGCGGGTTCGAATCCCGCCCTCTCCGCTAGAACACACTCGACTTCGGGTGTGTTTTTGTTTTCTCCGGTCACGCGTCCCCATTGAGGGGAAGTCCTTCGAATCCCGTTCTCTCTGCTAGTACACACTCAGTTTCGAGTGTGTTTTTGTTTTCTCCGGTCACGCGTCCCCATTGAGGGGAGGTCCTTCGAATCCCGTTCTCTCTGCTAATACACACTCAGTTTTGAGTGTGTTTTTGTTTCCCCGGTCGCAAATTTTCGGCGAGGAGAATGTTTGAGGCTCTGATTCAGCCCAAAGTCTGAGAAGAGGCGGTGAGCTTTAACTGGTAAGGATGATTGTCAGGCTTGGGCAGTTATGTTTATTACTGTATTTGTACAGACCACCGTCCAATAATGAAAACAGGGGTGTTTTATCGTATCACTGCGAATGGATCATGCCGAGCAGCGACTGGTTGGTTGAGTTGTAGCACGGAGGCGTGTATGCCCCAAATGACAGATGAGCGAGTTCGGGCGGGGATGACCCGCGAAGAAGATCTATCCCTGTTGCATGAAGTCAGTATGAAGACGGCGGGCGTTTCGCGTTTGGAGATGTGCATCCAATGTGGGACGTGCGGCGGTTCGTGTCCGGTAGCGTTGGACATGGACCATACACCGCGTATGTTGTTCGCGATGCTGCGGGCGGGTATGCGTGAGGAGGTTCTGCGCAGCAATACGCCGTGGATCTGCGTCTCGTGCTATCACTGCGTCGTGAGGTGTCCGCAGGAGGTTCATATTGCGGATGTGATGTACACGCTGAAAGGCATGGCGATCCACGCAAAGTTATACAGCGACTCGACCGCGCCGCACTTTTCGCAAACTTTTGTAGATATGGTCGAGTCTTTCGGGCGGAGTTATGAGTTTGGACTCGCGTCACGCCACTACCTGAGACATTTCCCGCTGCGACTGCCGGGGATGATGCCGATGGGGTTGCGCATGATCACCAAGGGTCGCATGGCGATGACGCCGAAACGCATCAAACAGATGGATCAGTTGACAGCCATCCTTGACCATGCCAAGACGCTGGAGTTGACCTCATGAACAAGTATCTTTTCTATCCGGGCTGCTCCATGGAATCCAGCGCGAAGGCATACATGGAGTCGCTTAATACGATCCTCGAGCCGCTCGATCTGCACTTCGAAGAGATCGAAGATTGGAATTGTTGTGGCGCAACAGAATATCTGGGAATCAACCTCATTCCGGCATATTCATTAATCGCGCGGAATTTGGCGCTGGCATCAAAGCAAAAGAATGGAACCAGAACCGTCGTAGCGCCATGCTCGGCTTGTTATCTCAATCTCGCCAAAGCGGACTATTACATGCAGGAACGTCCGTCACTGGGCGAAAAGGTCAATGAGGCGTTGCAGGCAGGCGGACTGCAATATACGCCAGGCACGCTCGATGTGCGGCATCTAATTGACATCCTCGTCTATGATGTGGGGTTGGAAGCGATTCGCAGTCAGGTCATCCGCCCGTTGACGGGGCTGCGAGTCGCGCCGTACATGGGCTGCATGTTGCCACGTCCCGATTACAAACATCGCTGGTCAGACCATGAGCACCCAACTGAGTTGGATGATGTCCTGCGTGCGCTTGGCGCGGACGTGATCGATTATCCGTTGACGACGAGTTGCTGCGGCGGACATATGACCCAAATCGGGCCGGAGACTGCCTTCGAACTCATCCGCCGCCTCGTGGCAGACGCAGACGAGCGCAGCGCGCAGATGATGGCGACGGTCTGCCCGATGTGCCAGATGAACGTGGATGCGTATCAAAACGAGATGAATCATTACTTTGGCACAGACTATCACATGCCAATCTTGTTCTTCACTCAATTGATGGGCTTGGCTTTCGGGCGCGAGCCAAAGGAACTTGGCATTGGCGCGGAGTTGGTCAGTTCGCGCAATGCGCTGGCCAATATTGGCGTAGAAGTGCCAGTGACGCAGGAGCCGTCTGCGCCGAAGAAAAAAGATGAGGGGTTGCCCATGCCGCGTCGTTGGACCAAACACGAGGGGAAGAAGGAGGCGGTCAAATGACAGAACGAATCGGTGTCTATGTCTGTCACTGTGGGTCGAACATCGCCGGAGTCGTGGATGTGGTGGATGTCGCCAATTGGGCGGCGGAAAAACTCGGCAGACAGGGTGTGGTCATTGCGCGCGAATACAAGTTCATGTGTTCAAGTTTGGGACAGGAATTAATTGAAAAGGATATCAAGGAACTTAGGCTGACGCGCATCGTGGTGGCGGCTTGCTCGCCGCATCTGCATGAGAAGACTTTCCGCATCGCGGCGAAGAACGCAGGATTGAATCCGTATCTGGTGGAGTTGGCGTCCATCCGCGAGCAGGTTTCGTGGGTTCACACCGACAAAACTGTGGCGACGCAAAAAGCCAAGGCAGTGGTATCTGGCGCAGTGTCACGAGTGATCGAGAATCAGGCGTTGGATGAACTCAAAGTCCCGATCAATCCCAACACGTTGGTGGTGGGCGGCGGGATCGCAGGGATTCAAGCGGCATTGGAAATTGCAAATGCGGGCTTCCATGTTTATCTCGTCGAACGCGAGCCGTCCATTGGCGGGCACATGGCGCAGTTCGACAAGACCTTCCCGACGCTGGATTGTTCGGCCTGTATCCTCACGCCGCGAATGGTCGAGGCGGGGACGCATCCCAACATCACACTGATGACGTGGAGCGAAGTGGAAAAGGTCACGGGATATGTGGGCAGTTTCAATGTGACCATCCGTAAGAAGGCGCGCTTCGTCAACGAAGAACTTTGTACGGGTTGCGGCATCTGCGAAGAGAAATGCCCGAAGAAAGTCATCGACGATGTGTATGAAGCCGGGCTTGGTTATCGCAAAGCAGTCTATACACCGTTCGCGCAAGCCGTACCAAAATACCCGGTGATGGATACGCAGAACTGCACCTACTTCCTCAAAGGGACGTGCAAGGCATGCGAGAAATTCTGTCCGACCGGCGCAATCGATTTCAACCAGACGGATCAATTCATCAACGTGGAAGTCGGCAACATCATCCTTGCCACCGGCTATGATCTGTTCGATGCGCGCAAGGTCAGCAACTACGGATATGGACGTTTGCCAAACGTCTTCACGAGTTTGGAATTCGAGCGCTTGTCCAACGCAGCGGGACCAACGAATGGCAACATTGTCCTGCGTGACGGCAAGACCACCCCGCAGAGTGTGGGCATCATCCATTGCGTCGGCTCGCGAGACCGCAACTTCAACAATTATTGCTCGGTCATCTGTTGCATGCAGGGACTGAAGTTCGCGCATCTCGTCCATGAACGGACGGGCGCGACAGTCTACAACTTCTACATCGACATGCGCACCGCCTATAAAGCCTACGATGAATTCTATCAACGCGTGCTCGAAGAGGGGACGCTCTTTGTGCGTGGCAAAGTGGCTGAGGTCACAGATGCGGCTCGTCATTCCAACGAAAAGGGAAAACTCATCATCCAAACTGAAGATACGCTGGCGGGTAAGCAGAGGCGGATTCCCGTCGATATGGTCATCCTCTCCAGCGGATTACAGCCGCGTCACGACGCAAAGGAAGTTGGGAAGTTGTTCGGTATCTCTTGCTCCACTGACGGCTGGTTCACAGAAAAACATCCCAAGCTCGATCCTGTCGCTACAATGACCGAGGGAATTTACATCGCCGGTTGTGCGCAGGGCCCGAAGGACATTCCGTCCAGTGTGGCACAGGGAGCAGCAGCTTCGGCACGTGTGCTCGATAAAATTTTACAGAAGGAAGTGGCGCTTGAACCCGTCCGCGCCAGCGTGGACAAAGAGAAATGTTCCGGCTGTCGCATCTGCAATGGACTGTGTCCGTATCACGCCATCTTGTTCCTTGAAAAGGAGCAAGTCACCGAGATCAACCTGGCGCTGTGTCAGGGCTGTGGGACATGCGTGGCGGCTTGTCCGGCGGGAGCCATCAGCGGAACGGGATTCAGCAACGAACAAATTTTGGCGCAGATCGACGGGCTGTTGATGGAGAATTTGGAGATGGTGTGATTGGAGTCCCCATGACCGATACAACCTTTGAACCCACCATCATCGGCTTCACCTGCAATTGGTGCAGTTATCGCGCAGCAGATTTGGCAGGCACGGCTCGCATGAAGTACGCGCCAAACGTGCGGCTCATCCGGCTGATGTGCTCCGGGCGGCTCGACCCAACCTTTGTGTTACGCGCACTCTCCCAAGGCGCGGACGGCGTAATGATCACGGGTTGTCACCCCGGTGAATGTCATTACATCGAACAGAATTACAAGGCATTGCGGCGTTATCTTTTGCTCAAACGTGTGCTCAAAGGCATGGGCATCGAACCGGAACGGGTCAAACTCGTTTGGGCAAGCGCGGCAGAAGGCGCGAAGTTCGCGGCAGAGACGACAGCTTTCGTGGAAGAGATCCGGAAATTGGGTCCACTACATTGGAGAAAAAAGAGCGACCAGTTTTCAGTGATCAGTGAGGCAGAGCAGAAGGAGGTGGCAGCATGAAACCGAAGTTTGCAATGTACTGGGCAGCCTCCTGCGGCGGGTGTGAGATCGCCGTGCTGAACACCCATGAAAAAATTCTGGATGTAGACGCCAACTTCGACGTGGTCTTCTGGCCTGTGGCAATGGATGCGAAATATCGCGACGTGGAAGCGATGGAAGACGGCTCGATCCTGCTGACGCTTTTCAACGGCGGCATCCGCAATGACGAGAATGAACACATTGCCAAATTGCTACGGCAGAAATCAAAGATTCTCGTCGCGTTTGGTTCGTGTGCCTGTGAAGGCTGCATCCCCGGCTTGGCAAATCTCAGCCCGGTTGGTGAGATTGTCCAAACCGCATTCCATACATTGACCACCGACAACCTGCATGAACTCTATCCGCGCTCATCGTTTGACGTGCCCGAAGGCGAATTGTATATTCCAAAATTGGAAAAGGTATTACGTCCGCTCGACCATGTCGTGGATGTGGATTACTACATGCCGGGTTGTCCGCCTGAGTCGCATCAGATCGCGGCGGTAGTTGACCTCGTCATCAAAGTGGTCAAAGGCGAAGCGGAACTGCCACCGAAAGGCTCGGTTATCGGCGCGGGTGATTCGACTGTCTGCGATGAATGTCCGCGCGCGCGGAATGTGAAGTTCATCAAGCAATTCAATCGCATTCAAGATGTGGCACCGGTTGACCCAACCCTGTGCCTGCTCGAACAAGGCATTCCATGCAACGGTCCCGCCACCCGCAGCGGCTGCAATGCCCGCTGTCCAAATGCGGGCGCACAGTGCATCGGCTGTTACGGTCCCGCCGAGGGTGTGCTGGATTATGGCGCACGACTCATCACAGCCTTTGCGTCCGTAATCGATGCGAATGACCCGGACGAGATCGAAAAGATATTGGATGGCATCCCCGACCCGGTTGGGCAGATCTATCGCTTCAACCTGGCGGGATCGCTGCTGAAGGCAAATCGAGAAGCCTGGAAGGTAAAGTGAAAGTCAAGCCATCACTTGAAAGGAGGATGACATGACAACCAAACCGATTCAAGATGTCGAAGCCCTTGAAGATCCCAACGCCGTATTGGAAAAGGCTCTCATCGAGGAATATCTTAAGGAGCATGGATATACCCATGAAGGACTCAAGACACTTCCACCCAAACTCGTGAAGAAGATCATGCAGGAAGCCTCACAATATGCCTCTCTCAAAATGGAGGAGGTGGAAGCGCGGGCAAAGTTTGTGAAAGAACTGCATGACGATCAATCGCCTTTGGAAAAGGTGTAACGAATTACGGATTGGAGCATCCATGACCCAGCGAATATCCATCGACCCCATCACACGCCTGGAGGGGCACGGCAAGATCGAGATCTTTCTCGATGAGCAGGGCAACGTCGCCAACTCGTATTTCCAGATACCCGAATTACGCGGGTTTGAACGCTTCGTGGTGGGACGTCCCATCGAGGAAATGCCGCTCATCACGAACCGCATCTGCGGCGTGTGCCCGGAGGCGCATCACATGGCGGCATCCAAAGCGGCGGACATGGCATATCAGGTCGACCCGCCTCGTACGGCGAAACTTCTGCGTGAACTGCTCTACATGGCGTTCTACTGCACCGACCACACTACACACTTCTATGCCCTTGGCGGACCAGACTTTGTGATGGGACCGGATGCACCTGTCGCTGAACGAAACATCCTCGGCGTGATCCACAAGGTCGGGTTGGAAATTGGCTCAAAGGTCATTCAGATGCGCAAGTATGGTCACGCCACGGTTGAGATCATCGGCGGACGTAAGGTGCATCCATGCGCATCCATCCCCGGCGGCATGACCAAAGGTATCACCGAAGAGCAACGCACAGAGATCGAAGCGATGGGTCGCTGGGCAATCGAGTTCGCGCAGTTCAGCCTGAAACTTTTCAATGACATTGTGCTCGGCAACAAAGCCTATGTCGATCTCATTCTTGGCGACGTGTACACTCACCGCACCTATTCGATGGGGTTGGTGGATGCGAACAATAAGACCAATTTCTATGATGGGCAAGTGCGCGTCGTGGACCCGAACGGAAAGGAGTTCATCAAATACGCGCCAAAAGATTACGCCGAACACATCGCCGAGCACGTTGAACCGTGGACGTATCTCAAATTCCCGTATCTCAAAAAGGTCGGCTGGAAAGGCTTCACCGACGGTGAGGATTCGGGCGTGTACACAGCCACTCCGCTCTCGCGCCTCAATTCATCAGATGGTATGGCAACTCTGCTGGCGCAGGAACAATATGAGAGATTCTATGCCACGCTGGGCGGCAAGCCCATACATCAACGTCTCGCCACACATTGGGCACGCCTGATCGAACTGCTCTACGCGGCAGAACGCTGGGTGGAACTGGTCACTGACCCGGAGATCACCTCACCAGATGTGCATGCAAAGTCGACTCACATCCCAACAGAAGGCGTTGGCATCGTCGAAGCGCCGCGTGGGACTCTCACGCATCATTACTGGACCGATGAGCGCGGGCTCGTGACCAAGGCGAATCTCATCGTGGGAACAACCAACAATTACGCACCTATTCAAATGTCCACGAACAAGGCGGCGCGGAGTTTGATCAAAGGCGGCGTGGTGAACGAAGGTCTGCTCAACATGGTGGAGATGGCATTCCGCGCCTACGACCCATGCTTTGGGTGTGCCACCCATTCCTTGCCGGGGCAAATGCCTTTGGAGGTCACCATTTGGGCCGCGGACGGGAATCCGCTTGAGGTGTTGAAACGCCCCTGAACAGCAGGCTCAACTATCAGTCAAGTATGAAGCGCTTCTATCAAATAGTGAGGATGTCATCATGAAAACATTGATCGTAGGACTCGGGAATCCCATCCTTGGCGATGACGGCGTGGGATGGAAAGTTGCAGAGGAGGTACGCAGGCAACTTCCAGCAGAGGCGCCTGTGGATGTGACCTGCCTGTCGCTGGGCGGGTTGGGGTTGATGGAACATCTCATCGGGTATCAGCGCGTGATCCTGGTGGATTCGTTTGTGATGGGTGCGAACGATGAATTGGGGTCGATCTTGATCTTGAAGTTGAGCGAACTGCCAAATTATTCGGCGTTCCATACCACCAGTTCGCATGATACGTCGCTGCAGAATGCGATTGAATTGGGACGTGCAATGGGTGCACAATTGCCAGACGAGGTGGAGGTGGTGGGGATTGCCACCGAGCGCATCCATGAATTTAGTGATACGTTATCGTCACCCGTCGCGGATGCCGTTCCATTCGCGGCGAGAATCGTACTTGATCTGCTGGCGCAAGTGCCCAAGCACAAAAAAGAATATCAAATGCAGGAATAGATAGAAAGAAGTCCCCGAGTTTCATCGGGGACTTCTTATTTCAGCTTTTGTGACGGGTCAACTCTGCATATTGCGGATTGCGCCGGATGTAGGCGGCGACATAGGAGCACATGGGGATCACCCGCAAGGATTTTGACTTGGCATATTCAAGTCCGGCTTGCGTGATCTTGCCTGCCAGTCCATGTCCGCGGAATTGATATGGCACGCCAGCATGGGTCATCACAATGGTGTCACCCTCTTCGAGGTACTCCAATTTCGCCAGTTGACCGTCAACCCAAACTTCGAAGCGACTCTCTGCCGGGTTGTGGATGACTTCCAGCGTATCAAGCTCGATGCTCATCTTAACCTTGCTTCTGTTTCTTGCGTGCGTTGACCGCAATATATTCCATGATGATCTTCAAGCCGGCAAAGACGGTTGATTCGGACGGATCGAGCGGCGGGGCGATCTCAACCACATCCAAACCGGCTAATGGCAGATCCTGCGTGGACTTGATCAGCGTCAGCACATCGCGCGAGGTCAAGCCGCCGAATTCGGGGATGCCCGTGCCCGGCGCAACAGACGGATCAAGGCAGTCAATATCAAGTGAGATGTGAACCGCGTCACAGTCGTTGAGGATGTTGTAGATACTGTCTGCCACGTTGCGGATTCCGCGCTCGGCTACATCCGCGGCGGTGTAGACGTGAATCCCGCCGTTCTCGATCAGGTCGATCTCCTGATCTTCCCATGAACGCAGACCTACCATACAGACATCATGCGTCTCGATTCCAAACTCCAACGCGCGGCGCATGGTATTGGCATGCGAGAGACGTGAGCCATCGAAGAAGTCACACAGATCTGGGTGGGCATCGATCCACAAGACGCCAAGACGCAAATCTTTGTAGCGTTGACGTTGTCCATGCAGGACAGGAATGGTTACTGAGTGATCGCCGCCGAGGACGATGGGCATATTCGGCAGAGTCGCTATCTTTTGGCGTACCAACTCAAAGTCTGATTCGGGATGCGTGATTGGGATGTCGCCCAGATCGCAGACTGTCATATCCTTGAGACGGGTGCGATCCTCACTGAATGGCGTCAGATGTTTGGACCAATATCGCAGCCGCGCAGGCGCAAGAGCTGCTCCTTTGCGAGCGCTGGCCAGCCCGTCGAAGGGAATGCCGATGACGCTGAAATCTGCCTCTTCGGGCGTGATATCTGGGCGATGCAGATCGCCCCAATAGCCATGATTGCCATCTTCAGTCATATGGGTTCTCCTGAATTTGCCAATTGTACCTTTGAAAACAAGCGAGGTTGACCCCCATTTCGTTTGCCCGTAAAATGCCTTCATGCCGAAGATCGCAGGTTTTTATCTTCCTGACCACGACCCTCCAGCGTGAGCGGCTGTCTTTTATTGTCGATATCCGATCTTTTTACAATTTAATTGGAGGAACCATGAAAACCGAGTTTGTTTCCAAACGCGCTAAGGTCTACGCCGATGTTCCCGACGAAAAGTGGAACGACTGGCGTTGGCAGCTTTCCAACCGCCTCAATTCTGTTGAAGATATTGAAAAGGTCATCCCGCTGACCGATAGCGAACGCAAAGCACTTCAGACCCAGGGTCTGTTCCGCGTGGATGTGACGCCCTACTTTATTTCCCTGATCGACCCCGAAGACCCGAATGACCCAACACGTTTGCAGATCATTCCGCGCGCGGAGGAGATGCAAGCCTTCACTGCCATGATGGAAGATTCCCTCGCGGAAGATCGCCACTCGCCCGTGCCGGGGCTTGTTCACCGGTATCCTGACAGAGTGCTTATGCTGGTCACGACTCAGTGCGCCTCGTACTGCCGTTACTGCACCCGCTCCCGCATCGTCGGTGACCCAGGGCAGACCTTCAAGCGCGAAGAGTTCGAGATGCAGATCGAGTATCTCAAACGCACTCCGCAAGTCCGCGACGTGTTGCTCTCCGGCGGCGATCCGCTCGTGCTCGCGCCGAAAATTCTCGAAGAATTGCTCTCGCGCCTGCGAGAGATTCCGCATATCGAGATCATCCGCATTGGGTCGCGTGTACCCGTCTTCATGCCGATGCGCGTCACGCAAGAGTTGGTGGATATGCTTGCCAAGTATCACCCGTTGTGGATGAACATCCACGTCAACCACTCGAACGAGATCACCAAGGAACTCGCCGAGGCCTGTGACCGACTCACGCGTGCGGGCATTCCGCTTGGAAATCAGTCTGTGCTGCTGGCAGGCGTAAACGACAACGTCCATATCCAGCGCCAGTTGGTGCAAGACCTCGTCCGCATTCGTGTGCGCCCGTACTATCTCTATCAATGTGACCTGGTCGAAGGTGCGGGGCATTTCCGCACGCCAGTTGCAAAAGGCATCGAGATCATGGAAGGTCTGCGCGGACATACCTCCGGTTACGCCGTGCCGCAATTCATCGTGGACGCGCCCGGCGGCGGCGGCAAGATTCCACTCACGCCAAATTATCTGCTGAGCATGTCTGACCACAAGGTGCTCCTGCGCAACTACGAGGGATACATCACTACCTACGAAGAACCCACTGACTATGTCCCCTCTGATGCGGCGAAATTTAAGGGACTCAAACGCCCCGAACCGGGTCAAACCGGACTCACGGGTCTGCTCGACGGCGACCAGATGTTCATCAAACCTGAAGGCTTCGACGAACTTCACAACCGCGACGGAATCCAACACCGCCTCAAAGACGAGAATAAGTGGAAACCCTTGGGCATTGGCTCGGGCGATTCTGCTGAGAACGCCGATTAACCCACCATTTGGGTCGCCCCTGTGAAAAGGGGACTGAGATATACTTAGACCTGACGGAAGCAAGTTTCCGTCAGGTCTATTCAATACAAGGAGATAATCCATGCCTAAGAAGTTACTATTACTAATGACTCTTGTCGTTCTGTTGACAGGGTGTTTGCCCACCCAGCAGTCAACTGTGGATGTTCAAGACGAAGTTAATACCGCCGTCGCCGGGACGATGCAGGTCAATGAGCAGATCGCGCAATCCGTCGAAGAGACTGTGGCGGCGCAACAGCCCACAGCCACATCTGCCAGCGAGCAAGCCAGCGCGGACTCAAGCAATGTCCTCTTGCAAGTCACTGAGACGTTGACGCCCACCGCCACGCCTTTTGGCATTTTGACCAACACACCAAGCGCAACTCCCGCTCCGCTTAAATACACGTGCGCTGTTTACAAGAAAAAGCCAAAAGACAACGAAACCTTCAACCGAAATCAGGAATTCGATGTCAAGTTTACGGTTACGAATACTGGCACGCGTCCCTGGCCCAAAGGCATTGACTTCAAGTATGTCGGCGGAACCGACCTCGCCAGCCCCAACCGCGTTGAAATCCCCAAGGAACTCCAACCCGGTCAGTCCTATGAGATCGTCCTTGATGGTCAGGCACCTGATAAAAAGGGGTTTTACGTCATGACCTATTTTGTAGACGGTCCCATGTGTTACGGTTATATTGCCATTAACGTCAAATAGGGGTTGGAACGATGATCCGGCGTAGATACAGAACCTCTCTTCTGATTACAATCACCCTCCTGATGCTGGCGTGTGTTCCCACGCTTCCAACGCTGCCTGGCTCTGCGCCTCTTCCTACCCTTGACCCAAACTCACCCCTAACCGCCATCGTCGAGACGGCGGGAGCCGCCGCCACCCAAACAGCTCGCTTCGCTCCTACAGAGACTCCCACCATCACCCCCACGCGGACTCCATCCATCACGCCAAGCCCCACGCCCACCTTCCTGTTCCTCGTCCCGCCGACGCTTACAGTTCCACCAACAATGATGCCCGTCGGCAGTTCCGGGTTGGAATATGACTGTCAGGTGCTTTCCGTGGAGCCTGCGAATCCGGTGGAAGCGTCTTCGTCCTTCACTGCCCGCTGGCTTGTCGCCAACGTCGGTAATTCCGCCTGGGACCGAAACGATGCCGACTATCGTTACACAGATGGCTATCGGATGCACATCCAAAACATCTACGATTTTGAGGCGTCCATTTCCCCTGGCGTGACGGCCGAGTTTACTGTGGCAATGCAGGCGCCGCCCAGTTCGGGAACATATTCCACGTCATGGCGCATCACCATCGGTCAGCGCAGGTTCTGTCCCATGGACTTGACCATTACAGTGCCTTAATAAAAAATCCTCCGAGCATCTCGGAGGATTTTTTCTACGAAGTAGGTGGCAGCGGCTCGTGGTCAGAGACCGTCGCGGGTTTCTTGCGCAAAGTGAAGAAACCGACAGCAATCGGTATGGCAATAAAGATAATGGATACACAAAGCAATGTGATGCCCAAAGATATCGCGGCGGTTGGATCGCTACTGCCATTTATATCGATATCTGCGCCAGGGACAGACCCAACAAACGCATACATGGCACCCATGAAACACATGAAGATTCCGGGACATCCACAGAGTAGAACCGAAGCAATGGTGGCAATAATGCCAGTATTTTTATTGTTCATTTTTCCTCTTTAGGTTTTCAGTCAGTATATTCCCAAGAAAAACGGGATGCAAGCAAATGCCTGCATCCCGTTGGTACTATCAGCTTCGCAGCTTTGCGCCGATTTCTTTTTCCAACCGTTTGACGATCTTGTTGCGGATGGCGGCGGCATCGGCGTCGGTGAGGGTCTTGTCTTCGGCTTGATAAGTCAGCGCATACGCCAGAGACTTTTTGCCTGCGCCGATCTTTTCATCACGATACAGGTCGAACAAGCGGACGTTAGTCACGCTTCTTCCGCCTGTTTGCTTGATCAGCGCTTCGACAGTTTCAGCCTTCACTGATTCATCCACGATGAGGGCGATGTCTTCGTACATGGGCGGAGTCTCAGGGATGGTCTTGATGCCATAGGTCGGGGCGATGGCGCGCATGATATCGAGGTCGAATTCAGCGACCAACACGGGAGAGTCACCCAACTCGTATTGCTCCTTCACCAACGGATGCATTTCACCGAACACGCCAATGACCTTGTCACCTGCTTTGACTTCGGCGGCTTTGCCTGGGTGCAGGTGGGAGTAGGCAGAGGTGGCAGTGTAGGAAATGTTTGTGAGGCGCAACCCGCTCAACATGAGTTCGATGCGTCCCTTCAAATCGAAGAAGTCCAGTTTGGCTGAATCCTTCACATCCCATGCCGTTGCTTCACGCAGACCTGTCATCGCGATGGCAAGTTTGCGCGGCTCATCGGGCAGATCATTTTTGTGCGGCACGAAGACCGAGCCGATTTCGAAGAACGAGAAGGCTTCGCTGTAGCGGATGTTTTTCTCAAGCGAGTCGATCACGGATGCGACGAGGCTGCGGCGCAGAACGCTTTTCTCGGGCGCGATGGGATTCGCAAGGCGGACGTATTCATCGTGCTTGGCGATGCGATCTTCTTTTTCGGGCGAGGTCATGCGATAGGATACGACCTCCTGCAAGCCGAGTGCGACGAGCAGATCACGCAGATGTTCTTCCCATTCGTGGATGGGATTGCCGACCTGCGGCGGGAGCGCATCTGCCATGGTGGTGGTCGGGATGTTGTCGTAGCCGTAACTGCGGGCAACTTCTTCGAGCACATCGGCAACACCGACGACGCCTTCGCCAATGTCCATGCGATGATTGGGAGAAGTAACTTGTAATTGGTTATTGGTAATTGTGCTTTTGAATTCCAAACGAGATAAGAGATTGGAGATTTCTTCAAGCGTGAGGTCAATGCCGAGCCAGCGCTTCACATCGTTGACTGTGATTTCGACCACCGCATCTTTCGGCGGCAACGGATACGCATCGACGAGATCGGGAGCGATAGCGCCGCCAGCCCATTCTGCCATGTATTTCAAGCCAAGGCTCACGCCGCCTTCTGCCATGGCAGGGTGTACGCCGCGCGAGAAACGGAACGAGGCTTCGGAGGGCAGGTTGTGTTGCTTTGCCGTACGTCGAATGTTGATGAAGTTCCACGCCGCGCCTTCGAGCAGAATGTTTTTGGTACTGTCGGTTACTTCGGACTCTGAGCCACCCATCACACCTGCCAGCGAGAGAGAACCCTTCTCATCGCAGACGAGCACGTTCATTGCGGTGAGTGTGCGTTCGTTGCCATCGAGAGTCTTGAGTTTCTCGCCATCCTTCGCGGCGCGAGTACTGATCTTGATCTTCTTATTACCAGCGCGTTGTTTCAAAACATCGTAATCAAACGCGTGTAAAGGCTCGCCATATTCGATCATGGCGTAGTTGGTGGCGTCTACAATATTGCTAATGGCGCGGACGCCTGCCAATTTGAGTCGGCGTTGAATTTGATACGGACTGGGTTTGATCTCAATATTGCGAATTAATCCAACCACAAAGCGCGGGTTGAGTTCGGGGTCGGTGATGGAGATTTCGACGAGTTCCTTCACCGACTGTCCGCTGACCGCTGACGGCTGACCGCTGCCCTTCTTCAACTCACGACCCAACATCGCTGCCAACTCACGCGCAATGCCGATAACATTTGCATTACGTGCCATGTTCGGCAAAATGGAAATATCCAGTACGGCGTCGCCCATGTAATCCGCGAGCGGAATGCCGACGGGCGCATCATCGTCGAGGATGATGATGCCGTCGCTTTCGTCGGTGATACCCAATTCCTTTTCAGAGCAGACCATCGAGTACGAGTCCACGCCGCGGATCTTGGCGCGTTTGAGCGTCATCAGCACCTGACCTTCAGCGTGACCGTCGTAAAGCGTCGTGCCTTCCTTCGCGTATGCCACCTTGATGGGCTTTTCGAGTTTCCCTATACCTTTGAGGTGGAAGATGTTCGGCGCGCCGGTGAGCACGACCTGCTCCTGCTGACCATCGTACAGGTCGAGCAGGGTCAACTTATCGGCATTCGGATGCGCTTTTACTTCGCGAATCTCCGCCACGACAAGTTTCTCCTTGTCCCAGCCGATGCCGTTGGTCTTGAACTCGTGCTTCTCGCCTTCCTTGTACACAGGCATGGGCAAGCCGACGTAAAGAATCTCGTCCACTTCCATACCGGCGAGGGTGAGTTTGCGGGCAATGTCTTCGACGGAAAGTCCATCGAGATCAATGAAATCTTTTAGCCATGAGAGAGGTATTTTCATGCTTCACCTTTTCTTAAACACGAAGGGCACTAAGGTCACAAAGGTTTAATACTTTGTAACTCAATATCATCCTTCAGATTTTCCTTCGTGTACTTTGTGTTTAAAAACTAAAATTGTTCAAGAAAACGGACATCGTTACCCCAGAAGTAACGGATGTCGCCGACTTTGTTGCGCAGCATGAGTTGACGTTCTGGTCCCATGCCCCAGGCGTAGCCAGAGTAGACCTTCGGGTCGTAGCCGCCAGCCATCAACACATTGGGATGCACCATGCC
>JAHDWC010000097.1 GCA_023382575.1 Anaerolineales bacterium | reverse complement strand
TATGCTCCATCAAATAAGGCTGGTGGATGCCCGCGAACAGGTCTGCCCAAATGGCATGCTGTTCCTCTGAAAACGAAATCTCCTGATTTTCTGTTGAATATTCTTTCGTGGGGTCGATCTGTTGAGCTGCGATATCTCCGGTATAGCTTGGTATGGTTTGGTTCATGTTCACCTTTACACCTTTCTGATTGGGATTTGGGTTGTACAGAACGTTGAAATGCAGCGTTGCTAATGCCCAAACAACGTGAAAATTCAAAGGTCGTTTGGGCACGAGAAGATGGTATCACCTTCAAAAACCAGAGTCAAGAATAGGATAAATCCTGTCAGGTTTGAAAATGATAAAATGACTTAATGACCGATCTAAAAGGGAAAACCATCCTCGTCACCGGAGCGGCTCGACGCGTGGGGCGTCTCTTTGCCTTCGCGTGTGGACGCGCTGGCGCGGACGTCATCCTCCATCACGGACATTCGCCCGCCGAAGCCGAATCCCTTCGAGATGAACTCGCCTCTCTCGGACGCCAAGCCTGGGTGCTCACTGCGGATTTTTCTCACTCTGAAAGTGTCTCCCAATTAATCGACCAAGCCAACGCCCTCTCCCCTCTCTATGGTTTGGTCAACAACGCCGCCATCTTTGAGCCGCTTTCGATGCAGGAGACTTCGCTCGATGACTGGAATCGTCATTTCAATATCAACCTAACCGCACCGTTCTTGCTGAGTCAGGCATTTGCAAAACATGTCAAAGATGGGCGCATCATCAACATCCTCGATTGGCGCGCTCTTCGTCCCGGCGCGGACCATTTTCCTTACACGGTCACTAAATCCGCTTTGGCGGCGATGACCAAGTCATTAGCCATTGCTCTCGCGCCGAACATTACCGTCAATGGGCTGGCTTTGGGAGCGATCCTGCCGCCCAGTGACAATCCGTCTGCGAGTGAAAAGGTCATCGAAGCAGTCCCAGCCCAACGGTGGAGTGAAGCGAGCGAAGTGGAAGAGGCGTTGCTATTTTTATTGACAGGTCCCGCTTACATCACGGGTGAGATCATTCATCTGGATGGGGGCAGACATTTAGTGTAATCATCATTCTGTCATTGCGAGGGCGATGACGAGGAACAAGGAGAGCTCATGGACAAAGTATTTATCAAAGACCTGCTCGTGCGTGGCATTATCGGCATCCGCGATTGGGAGCGGGAAAAGCCGCAAGATATTCTCATCAATGTGACGGTTTACACCGACACCACTCGCGCCGCAGATAGTGACAATATCAGCGACTGCGTGGATTACAGCGCATTGGCGAAGAAAGTCCAGTCCCATGCCGAAGCCGCTCAACGACTGACCGTCGAGGCATTGGCGAATGATCTGGCGCGAATTTGTCTTGAAACGCCATTGGTACGCAAAGTCGTTGTCCGCGTGGAAAAACCCGGCGCGGTGCGTTTTGCAAAATCGGTCGGTGTGGAGGTGGAACGAAAACGCGATGAATAATTTGCATCGCATGGTTCTCAGCCTCGGCTCGAACATCGCAGCAGATGTGAACCTTCCCAGAGCGATTCAAAAGCTGGGCGAAGTTGGGAAGGTGGAAACTATATCTTCGGTGTGGGAATCGGAATCGGTGGGGTTTGATGGTCCTAATTTTTTGAATATCTGCCTGTTATTCCTCACCCCACTGGCACCCGTTGAATTTAAAGAAAAGATCATCCGCCCCATCGAGGCGGAGTTGGGGCGTGTGCGCAATTCGGAGAAGAACGCGCCGCGCACCATCGACATCGACATTGTGCTGTACGATGAGAATCCGCTCAACACGGAGTTTTGGGAATATGCCTTTGTCATCGTACCGCTGACAGAATTACTGCCCGATTTTAAACACCCTGTCAGCGGAGAGCGGTTGTCCGCAGTGGCTGAGAAGCTCCAGGGTCAGGTATGGATGCGAAAGCGGGAAGATGTGACTATATCCTGAGCGGTTCCGCGCCGCGGTCGAGATGATCCAAAAATTCCTGACGGGTGTTGATGCTCTTGCGGAAACTTCCCAGCATGGCGGATGTGGTCATGCGAGCGTCATGTTTCTTCACGCCGCGCATCATCGCGCAGAGATGCAGCCCCTCCACCACCACAGCAACTCCTTGTGGTTTGAGCAGGTCGTTGATGAAATCCGCGATCTGGCGCGTCATGCGTTCCTGCACTTGCAGGCGGCGCGCGTACATATCCACGATGCGGGGAATTTTGGAGAGACCGATCACCTGTCCCTTGGGAATGTAGGCGACGTGGGCGCGTCCCATGAATGGCAGCATGTGATGTTCGCACAGGCTGAAATATTCGATGTCGCGCACAATGACCATGTCGTCATAGGTTACGTTGAAGATCGCGCCATTGACCAGTTTTTCCACGTCGGTACGATAGCCGCTCAACAATTCGGGATACATGCGTGCGACACGCTTGGGCGTATTCTGCAAACCTTCGCGGTCGGGATTCTCGCCAAACGCGGATAGCATCGCGCGGATGGAGTTTTCGATGACGTTGGTATCAATATCTTCGTTAAAAGATGGACGCTCGTCGAGATCTTCGCTCAATTCAGGGTTTTGCATGTTCATCTCCATTTTCAGAGTGCCTCGATTGTATCTGATTTGACGGAGGAACGGGCAAGGTAAAATAGCATCTATATCACTCAGAAGAGGAATTCAAATGTCTGAAAATAATCAACTGTATACGAAAAGCAGTCTTTTTGGCGGGATGCTCGGTGCCATCATCGGCGTGATCCTTGGAGCCGCCACGGGCGGATTAAGCGGCATGTGGAGCGGCATTCAATCGATGGGCTTGTTGGGCCTCGTCCTCGGCACTGTGACCGGGGCTCTGACCGGCGCAGCAACCGTCCGTACGGCTGGGACAACAGGCGGCGTCAGTGTTGGCGCGTACACGGGCATGGCATTGGGCGCCTTTCTCGGGCTGCTGGTTGGAATCTTCATTCCCGAATCGTTCCGCACCAGCGTCCTCGCCCTGGATATTCTCATCCTGAACGTCATCATGCAGGGACGTTTTGAAATGGCAGTCTTGGTCGGTTTCTTGCTTTCAATCCTCGGCACCGCGGTCGGCGCATGGGTTGGCGGGCGGAATCTCAAACCGCGCGACCTGAAATAAACCATCCAAAAGTATGGGAAAAAATAAAATAGCCACTGCTATACTCGCGAAGGTGACAGTCACATGATGTCGGCTGTCGCTTCAACATCAACTCGGAGGAAACCATGCGATACAAATTATTGGGACGCAGCGGCTTGCGTGTTTCGGAACTCTGCCTCGGCACGATGACCTTCGGCGAGACGTGGGGCTGGGGCGCATCCAAAGCCGAAAGCAAGAAGATGTTCGATCTCTTCGCCAATGCAGGCGGGAACTTTATCGACACGTCCGTCAACTATACGGACGGAACCAGCGAAGAATTCCTCGGCGATTTTCTCAAAACCGACCGCGATCATTTCGTCGTCGCCACCAAATACTCTCTGACCCACCCGGATAATCCCGACCCGAATGGCGGCGGCAACAGCCGCAAGAACATGATGAAATCCGTCGAGCGCAGTCTGAAACGCCTCAAGACCGACCACATCGACTTGTACTACCTGCACATCTGGGATTACATGACGCCTGTGGAAGAAGCTGTGCGCGGACTGGATGATCTCGTCCGGCAGGGCAAGGTCAATTACGTGGCTTTCTCCGACACGCCCGATTACATCGTCGCGGAAGCCAACACCCGCGCCGACTTGATGGGTTGGTCGCGCTTCATTGGGATGCAAGTCCCCTACTCGCTGCTCGACCGCGCCGTGGAACGCGCCATCATCCCGATGGCAAATCACTGGGAGATGGCCGTCCTGCCGTGGGGTCTGCTCGAGGCGGGGATTCTCACTGGCAAATTCCTCAAGCCAGTTAAGAACGCCACCCGCATAAATTCCAAGAGACTCAAATTGAGCGAGAAATCTCTCAAGGTCGTCAAAGAGGTCGAATCTATTTCTCAAGAAGTTGGCAAGCCCATGTCGCAGGTGGCGATCAATTGGGTCAGGAAACACCCAACCGCGCAGATGATTCCCATCCTCGGCGCACGAAGCGCAAAACAACTCAAAGACAACATGGACAGCATCGCATGGTCACTCACCGATGAGCAATACAAGCGGCTGGACGAAGTCAGCGCCATTGAAATGGGCTTCCCGCACGACTTCATCAACGGCAATCGCTACCTCTACGGCGACACCCTCGACAAGATCGACGGGCGGCGCGCTTAACTCGTTTGCACAACCTCACAAAAGACGGTAAGATTGGCGCGCTCACAAGGTGCGCCAATCATGCTTGAAATTTCAAACACACGCTTCGCATTTTTAGACATCGAAACCACCGGACTTTCTCCCTGGTTTGGGGATCGTATCTGCCAGATCGCCGTCATCGTCACCGAAGGCAAACGCATCAAACAGACCCTCGACCTGCTCATCAACCCAGAACGTGAGCTTTCACCTTCAGCGGTTCACGCCAACGGCTTGGATAATTCCACTCTAACCGACAAACCACGCTTCGCCGAGATCACCGACCGATTGGACGAAGCCTTGAAAGACGCCGTTATCGTCTGTCACAACGCCAAATTCGACATTCAATTTCTCGATAACGAATACCGCAAACTGGGACGCACCATCGAGTTCCCCAATTTGATCGACACGCTCCTGCTGGCGCGCGATTATTACGAACTGCCTTCCTACAGCCTGAATCATCTCGCACAGGATTTTCACATCACGAATAACACCCTTGGCTCGCGCGCACTGGCAGATGCCATCACGATGAAGAATCTGTTCTTCACCATGACCGATTCGCTTAAATCCATCAACAAATCGTTGGATGACCTCATCGGCATCTACAACTCTCCCGTCTGGCCGCAGGAAGGCGTGTACCTGCCCACTGAATTGAGCGAAGCCATCCACAGCGGGAAGCGGCTCTTCATCAAATACATGGACAAAGACGGTGAAACCTCTGAACGTTGGGTCTCACCCAAAGAAGTCATCGGGCTGGCAGATTACATCTACCTGCAAGCCTACTGTCACACCCGCGAAGCCGACCGCACCTTCCGGCTGGACCGAATCCTCGGGGTGAAGGTGGAAGCGTAACGTATCAATATCGCAGTTCACACCGCGAAGATTCGCGGTGTTTTTTTATCTCCACATCAATCTCACCAGGTCATTGAAAATAAAAACACTCCGTGCAATAATTTAAGCAGGCCAACCGCCGCACAGAAAGGAGATGTCATCATGTCTGTGATAACGATTTCCAGAGAATTTGGCAGCGGGGGCAATACCATCGCTCATGAAGTGGCTCAGAGATTGGGTCACCACTTTGTGGATAAAAAGTTCATCGGGCATATCCTCGGTCAATATGGCTACGTGGAGTTTGACAAGGAATATGAGTCCCTGCCCGGCTTTTGGGAGCGCTTCGATGCCCAGCGCGAGAAACAACGCGATGTCATGGTCAAACTGCTTAATCAAGTCATTCAAGCGGTTGCCCAGCATGGGAATGTAGTCCTGCTCGGACGCAGCGGCTTCGAAGTCTTGGGCGGCTTTGCAGATGTCCTGCATGTGCGGATACAGGCTCCCTTCGCAGTCCGTGTCCGGCACACCATGGAGCAACAGAAGTTACCCCTGGAGCAGGCGGAAACCCTCGTGAAAGAAAACGACAAAGTTCGGCGGGCTTTCGTGGAAGAGTTTTACAAGGTCCCATGGGATGCCATCCACGCCTTCGACCTAGTGATAAACACCGCCAAAATTTCACCCGAACTGGCAGCGAGTTGGATCCTCGAAGCCGAACGCCTCCACATCCCCCTGCACGAACCCAACAAGCCCACTACTGCTTCGCTCCATGTAGATCGCATCCTCGCCGAGGCGATCTCAGACGAGCTTCATTGCCACCAGTCACACCAGTTGGTCACAGCCTAGCCTTGATTTTGGGATAAGGAACGCGCAGACAAACGCCGACAAGGGCACGCCATCTGCGCGTTTCCCTTCGCTCGCTTCGCACCACCCGACAGAATCTCCATCTTCCCCTAACCTTTTTCTCAACAGAAGCTGACCTTTTTGTCATATCCTGCCAGCAAATTAGCAATATCCTTACAGGATATTGAAAAAATGACAAGACAAGTTTCCCAACCAGACAGGTCTGCTTGCCTCTTTATCACCCGCCTGATTTAAAGTAAAAAAGCGCCAGATTCTCCGGCGCTTTTTTACTTTGATTTTTTCTCGTTCAATATTTGCTCCAATGCGTTTTTGAACACTTCATAGGGCTGTGCCCCCACCACCGCATACCTGTCATTGATGACGTAGGTTGGCACGCCGGTTACCCCAATGCGCTGTGCCCATTGCACTTGCCCTGCCACTTCGGCTGTATATTTCCCGGCTTCGACTGCCTTTTGCATATCGTTAGCATCCAGCCCAGCTTCTTCAGCAGCAGAGCGGAGAACGCCCCATTTTGCAGGATCTAAACCTTCTGCATATACCTTGTGGAAAACGATATGATGGAACTCATTCGCCTTCCCATGTTCACGCGCATATTCCGTCGCTTCGTGGGCGATGCGTGTGTTGTAAATCCTCTCGGTAGATTTAAACTCCATGCCATGCATTTCTGCCATCATCCGCAGACGCTCTTCCGAGCCGTTTTCACGCGCGCGTTTAATATAATCAGGCAGTTCCATACCTTCTGGCGGTGTGTCTGGACGTAGGTAGTACGGACGCCATTCCACTTCCACGCTGTATTCTTTTTTGAGCCTCTCGACCACACCCTGGCCGACATAGCACCACGGTCAGATGTAATCAGAGAAAATGGTCAGTTTGAAGTCCATTGAAAGTCCTTTAGTTTGAATGGTCAATAGACTCTCAATGGACCGTGTTTCTTACATTAGTGTTTAATCGTAATAATAGGGCGAGCAGGGATATTCCCTGCCGTCTGGAGAAATGGCTTTGGTGGGCCATTCATCCTCGTCAATTTCAAATTGTGACGTGATCTCTTCTACAGACGCCAATGCCCTGTCGGCTCTGAAGCGGGCGAAGTGAAACGATTGCCACGAATATTCACTGTCATTCAATTCGCGCTCGTCGCGGATACAGGCTAAGGCGGCGGCAATCTTTTCATGGACGGGATCAGGCAGGGTCGAGGTCTGAAGCGCTGCCACCAATGGTGGGATGGCGTCATCGGAGAGTTCGATGAAGTATTGCGAGTCCAAATCCACAGCGTTCTTTTCCTGAACTTCACGCCGGATGTTTTGATTGACGATGAACGCATCCACGTTAAGGATGGGCAGCGAAGCGGCAAACCCGAAAGAGGCGACGAGCAGGGCAAAGGTAAACATGCGCTCTTTGCGTAGAATTTCAAGAATAATGGTTGCGACCAGCAACAAACCAATCCACACAAGGAAGACGTGGGTGTACGTGCGCAGGCGTGAGAACCCGTATACGGCTTCGTACAGGTTAAGGCGCTGGTACGCGGAGACAAGCATGACCAGAAGAAGCCCAACCAGCGCAATCCCCAGACCCGAATAGACTTTTCTTTGCGTTTCGGTCTCGCGCTTCGTGACCGCGCTCAAAGTGAGCAGCATCATCAACGCGAAGAAAGCAACGGTGACGAGTTCTCCAAAACCCCGGCGGGCATACTCGGCATAAGTGTAGCCTTCCACGTTGATATTGGTTGTGCCGCCAAAGAAATATTGGAATTGGATGAACACGAAGACGGTAAAGAGAGCAACCACGCTTCCGAGGATGATGGTCGATTCGATGAAGCCGAGAAACGCAGGGACAAAAGGTTTATCGACACCGACCAGTTTTTCGTCCTTCGATTCGGTCGAGGCGTGCAGGACAATTCCCGCCAAGGCATACGCGATAACGAGAATGTAGATCATGCGGAAGATATATTCGGGCAGGTTTTCGAGTTTGAATGCTTCGACGAAATCTTCAAGCCGTTGACCAAAGACCATGTCCGCGGAAGCAAGCAGGGAGGCGAAGATCACCACAATCGGCAGGGCGATGACCAGTCCGCGCACAATGGGCATGACGTTATATTTGGGCGGTTTGGCTCCTGTTTCGTTTCGTGCCTTATGCACATCAGCAGTGAAAGCGATGGGGCGGGCGATGATGCTTCCCAGCAAGCCAAAGGCTCTGACGACATAATCTGCCAGAGAGTATTGCATCCAACGCCCGCCAAGATAGGTGACCGAGAGGATGGTCAAGGTGAGCATGGTGAAGGTGTAGGCGAGGAAGGTGGTCATCGGCTCGGCGCGGATAAAGGTCACAGCGGCGAAGAAACCGAAGAGGGGAATCAAATAAAGGGAGGCGCGATGCGGGCGAAGCCCGTCGCTGAGAAGCAGGTAGAAGGCGGCGATGAGTCCGCCCGTCCAAAAAATGGCGAAGTTAATACCAGGGGCTTTCTCCCAGAACAGGAAGTCGAACAGCCAGCCAAGAGCCAGGACGATGATCCAGAGTTTATTTGGATTGTTTTTCATAATGTCTCCAGAGTAGATTCAACCACAATGCGGCACAACACGCCACACAGGGGATGGGGTTTCCTTGAGGATAGCCCTGCCAGGCTTGCGGAGTCTCTCAAAAGGTATCAATTTTTTCAAAATTCTGGCGGGTTTGGGCGTTTTTCGAATTACAATTTTGTGAGAATTGAATTCGGGCTATTGACATCCGATTTAAATTGTGACATACTTTCGACATTGTCCGGGGGCAAACAAATTGAATTCGCCATCCTTATGAAAGGAGGAGGTGATGTCTAACATGGATAGTAGCATTAAACCCAGCGCTGTGGCATCCCTCCTCAAGTAAGTCAAGGAAGCCACAGCGCCCCACGATTGCCACCCGCAAGGGTGGCAGTCTGGTTTAAAAGACAACTCCTCCGTGATGGAGGAGTTGTGGAATTAATATCGCCCGATGGAGGGGTCGATCTGTTGGGCGTACGCGTCGATCCCCCCCTGGACGTTGAAGACATTTTTGTAGCTGAAGCGCATCAGCCAGGTAGTCACCTGCATACTGCGGTTGCCGTGATGACAAAGGATGTACACGGGCATCGTCTGAGAGGTGACAGAATCTGACAAGGCCTCCGTCCCTTCTTCTGCGAGGCGGCTCAAAGGCAGGACCTCAAGCCGGCTGTCTTCGATTTTGGCGTAGCCAAACTCTGGGAGCTCGCGTACATCCAGGAGGACAAATTTTTCATCCGATTTGAGCTTTTCGGCAAGTTCGGTAACGGTAATTTCGGGGATCATAAAACCTTCTTAGGAAGATGATTATTTCTTCAACGCCGGAACGTAATACTTCTCCACATATTCCTTGACCATGCGACGGGTGGAAAATTGCGGAATGACGGTCTTCATGGCTTCCTTCATCAAGGCAACCCACTCGTGAGACATATCCTTTGTGTCACGGTCGTAGAACTTGGAGATGATCTGATGTTCGAGGGTCTGATACAGGCTCTCCGCATCGGCGGCATCCTGCACTTCATTGGATTCGTATTCCTTCTCTTCGCCAATGGACCAGCCATTTTTGCCGTTATAGGCTTCGCGCCACCAACCATCCAACACGGAGAAGTTCGGCACGCCGTTGATGGCAGCTTTCATGCCGGAGGTTCCGCTGGCTTCATAGGGACGACGCGGCGTGTTCATCCACACATCCACGCCCTGGACGAGATAACGCGCAAGGTTCATGTCGTAATCTTCGACGAAGATGATGCGTCCGCCGGTCTCGGCTTTCTTGACGGTGCGATAGACTTGCTGGATCAACTGCTTGCCGGGTTCATCGGCCGGATGCGCTTTGCCTGCAAAGATGATCTGCACAGGCATGTTCGGGCGGTTGACGATGTGAAGCAAACGTTCCACATCCGAAAGGATCAGGCTGGCGCGTTTGTAGGTGGCGAAACGACGCGCAAAACCAATAGTCAATGCGTAGGGATTGATAAGCACGCCCGAAGCGACTACCTGCACCGGGTGGAATCCGCCGCGAGTCCAACGGTCACGGACGCGCTCGGTGAGGTAGAACGCCATCTTGCGTTTGAGATGAAGATGTACGCCCCAAATTTCAGTTTCGGGGATCGCATCGATCTTGTCCATTAGGGTGTGGTCGTCAAGGTTGTCGTACCAGTCGGCGCCGAGATATTTTTCGAGCAGAAGGTTCATGCGGCGCGCCATCCAATTACGGGTGTGGACACCGTTGGTGACATGCTGGATGGGTACATCCTTCACATCGCGGTCAGCCCAGAGGAATTTCCACATATCACGTGAAACTTCGCCGTGCAATTCTGAAACGCCATTCGAGCCGCCAGATAATTTAAGCGCCAGCACAGGCATGGAGTAGGCATCACCGCGCGGATGGGTGTGCTTGGCAACATCCACGAATTGTTCGCGGGTCATGCCCAATTCGGGCCAGTAGTTGGCGAGATATTTATCGATGAGCCAGAGCGGGAATTCATCATTCCCTGCCGGGACGGGGGTGTGCGTGGTGAAGATATTTTGTTTGTGTGTCTTTTGGGCGGCTTCTTCAAACGGCGTGCCACCCGCCACCAGTTCACGGATCCGCTCGAGGGTCAGGAAAGAGGCGTGACCTTCGTTCATGTGCCAGACGGTGGGCGCGTATCCCATGGCCCGCAAGGCGCGGACTCCGCCAATTCCGAGCAAGATTTCCTGCATGATGCGGCGGTCAAGGTCAGACCAGTACAGGCGCGCAGTCAGGAGGCGGTCATAATCGCTGTTACCTTCGACATTCGAGTCGAGCAGGTAAAGCGGCACACGCCCAACGCGCACTTCCCAAATTTGAGCGGTGATGCTGCGGTCAGGGAAGCTGATGTCGATGGTGACTGGCTCGCCGTCACGTTTGACGAGTGAGACGGGCAAATGCTCGAAAGTGAGCGGATTGTTGAGGGATTCCTGCCAGCCGTCTTCGCTGATGCGTTGCGAAAAATAACCCTGCGCATACATAAAGCCGACGGCGATGAACGGCAACCCAAGGTCGGAGGCTTCCTTCAAATGATCGCCAGAAAGCACGCCCAAACCACCCGAGTAAATGGGCAGGGTTTCGTGCAAACCATATTCCATCGAAAAATATGCGATGGGATTTTTCAGCTCGGGGTGAGTTTTCTGTGACCAGGTTCCGCTAATAAAGTAAGCATCGAATTTCTTGAAGAGTTCATCATAATATTCAAGATATTCCTTATCCTTTGCAGCTTGATTCAAACGCGCGCGTCCGACTTCGTTCAGGAGGCGGATCGGGTTATGACCGAGACGCTCCCACAGATCATAGTCGAGGCGGCCGAACAGGCGCGCTGCTTCAGGATGCCATGACCACCATAAGTTGGTGGCAAGTTCACCAAGTCGCGCGATGCGCTTGGGCAGATCGAATTTTTGGGAGGGAGAAGTTAAGAATTCCATAGCGGCGCTATCATACCTCAAAGTTTTGGATGAATTGTTTATTGTAAGGTGAATTAGTTTATTGGTCAAACTAATTTGGTTTCAAAATAGACGCCTCGATCAGGCGGGAAAATTTGGTGTTAGAAGTTGAAAAATCGTCCCTGTAAATTTTGAATTTTCAACCTGCACGATATTTTTCTCATAATTGGTCATCGAACAGAAATGGGAGCCCGCAACTCCCTCTTGAAGTGGGGAAGCAAAATAAAAATCAGATAAAAAAGATAAGAATAATAAAGACATTAGAACCCAGATAAATCCATTGACTCTCTTTGCAAAATATATACAATATGTAAAATATATTTGCAAAACCTGTGCAAATAGTTGAGACCAAATCTTTTAGAAAATGGAGAGAAAAGAAACATGAAACGCAATTCACTGTTCGTCGGACTGCTCGTCGCAGTCTCCCTGGTCCTGGCAGCCTGTGCTCCCGCCGCTACCCCCACCCCTGCGCCTGAGCCGACTGCCATGCCCGAACCCACTGCCACCCCTGAGCCCGAACTGGCGGATATCGTCGATACCGCTGTGGCGGATGGCCGCTTTACCACCCTGGTCGCTGCTCTCGAAGCCGCGGGCTTGGTGGAAACCCTCAAGGGTGAAGGTCCCTTTACCGTGTTCGCCCCCACCGATGACGCCTTCGCCGCCCTGCCCGAAGGCACAGTCGAGAGCCTGCTGCTGCCTGAGAACAAGCAACAGCTCACCGACATCCTGTTGTACCATGTCGTCTCCGGCAAGGTCATGGCTGCGGATGTGACCGGACTTGAAAGCGCCACCACCGTGCTTGGCAAGGACATTGCCATCAAGGTTGATATGGGCAACGTCTACATCAACGATGCGCAGGTCATCATCACTGACATCGAAACCTCCAACGGTGTGATCCACGTCATCGATGCGGTCATCCTGCCGCCTTCCGATGAAGAAGCCGAATCCAACACCATTGTGGACATTGCAGTGGCGGATGGTCGCTTCACCACCCTCGTGGCTGCTTTGCAGGCTGCGGAATTGGTCGAAACCCTGAGCGGAGAAGGTCCCTTCACTGTCTTCGCTCCGACTGATGATGCTTTCGCCGCGCTCCCCGCTGGAACCGTGGAAGACCTGCTCCTGCCTGAGAACAAGCAAGCTCTCACCGACATCCTGCTGTACCATGTCGTCTCCGGTAAGGTCATGGCTGCGGATGTGGTCGGTCTGACCAGCGCCACCACCGTACTCGGCAAAGACCTCACCATCACCGTCACCGACGGCAAGGTCTTCCTGAACGACAACGTCGAGGTCATCATCACCGACATCGAAGCCTCCAACGGTGTGATCCATGTCATTGACGCGGTCCTCCTCCCGCCTCAATAAATTCTCCTCTGTTGTGTGATGCAAGAAGAAAGGACGGGCGCCATGCCCGTCCTTTCGATTCTGACTTCAAAATCGCTCCAGCTCCAGCGGACGAAGATCGAACGCGGGTGTTCGTCCATTGACCAACTCGGCGACGAGTTGCCCAGTGCCTGGTCCCAGCGAGAGACCCACCATCGCGTGCCCAGTGGCAACTATCAGGTTGGAAAGATGCGGCGCACGTCCAATGACAGGCACTCCATCCGGCGTCACCGGGCGCAGTCCAGCCCAGGTTTCCTTCACATCCAATGTTTCATCCAACTCAATATACTCGCGCACAAATTTTTCCAACCGCGCAAGCCACTTCGGGTCGGGCGTGGTACTATATTCACCCACTTCGAGCCGCCCCGTAAAACGCAAAAGATCGCCAAACGGCGAAACCGCCACACGCCTATCGCCAAGGATGAAGGCATGGCGCGGCATTTTGCCTGGCGCGGCAACTGTCACACTGTAGCCTCGCGCAGGTTGAAGAGGAAGTTTGAGTCGCAAGTCACGCGCGACGATGGAAGACCACGCACCCGCAGTAAGGACGACATGCTCCGCCTCAAACTCGCCGGAAGCGGTTCTAACCTTCGTGATCTTTCCACCCGCCAACTCAAAGCCCATGACCGGCATGTGCTCGAGAATCTCCGCGCCCATTGCCCGGACGCGCTTCGCCAACTCCGCCAGGAAGCTTGCTGGATTCATGAACGAGTCGCCGGTGAAATGCACCCCCCCAATGACATCGTCCAACGCAATGGGTTCGCGTTCGTGCAATGTGGCTTTGTCTAGTATTTCAGTCGGCACACCGTTCTTCCCCAAAAACTCGGCTTCATGTTTGCCTTCTAAGAAGGCCTTCTCATCCTTGAAAAGCGTGATGATGCCAGTCTGTTGATAGTGGCATTCGATCTTTTCTTCTGCCAAAATCGTCAGTAAATTTTCGGCGCTTAATTGCCCCAAACTCCGCATGGATGGCAGATTCCGTTGGACATTCGACTCACTGCACGCCGCTGCGAATTGAATCAGCCACGAGATATATGCCGGGCTGAAGCGGATCTTCATCCCGAACGGGCTGAGCGCCGGGTCAAGCATCCACTTGAGCGCGGAAGTCACCACGCCCGGAGCCGCCAAAGGAATGATATGACTCGGCACGATCTGACCCGCATTGCCATGTCCGCTGCCCTTGCCGACCTCATTTGCGTCAATGATGGTGACTTGTCTGCCAGATTTCAAAAGGTAATAGGCACAGCTTAAGCCTACAGGTCCCCCACCGATCACTAAAACATCATGTTTTGATTTCATTCGATCTCCGATAAGACAATGGACGATAGACCACAGACCGCGGTTCTATCGTCCATCGTCCGTGGTCTATTGTCTAAATGCCTTTTCCAAACGGATCGCGTTCATCCACCAAGATCGTACCTTCAGACATGACCCATGCTTCGCCGGTGATGGTCGGGATGATCTTATCGCCGTCGAGTTGGATGCTGCCTTCGAAGATACTACCGACGACACTTTGCTGTTTCCAAATTTGACCAACTTGCAGTTTTCCATCGGAATATAAACAAGCGAGTTTGGCGCTTGTGCCTGTTCCACAGGGAGAGCGGTCGTAGGCTTTGCCGGGACATAAGACAAAACTTTTGCTATCCGCTTCGGGCGTGGATGCGAATAACTCAACGTGGTCAATTTCTGCGCCATTCGCGCCAGTGATGCCATTGGCAGTGAGTTGCTCACGCACGCGCCACGAGAAATCGGTCAGCGCTTCGAGGTTCTGCATGTTCACGTCCATGCCGTGGTCGTGGACGAGGAAGAACCAGTTGCCGCCATACGCCACATCGCCGTGGACGGTTTTGCCATCGACGGTGACAGGGATGTGAGTGAGGTGGCGGTAGGATGGGATGTTTTGGACGGAGACTTTGTTGGGATATTCATCCGCTTCATTCTTGTGCAGAGTTGCTTCGACCACCCCAACCGGAGTCTCCACCCGAATCACCCCGGGTTGAATTTTCCCCAGATAAGCAAGCGACGCGATCAAGCCAATCGTGCCGTGTCCACACATGCCTAGATAGCCAACGTTATTGAAGTAGATGACTCCGAATTGACAGGTTGGGTCGGCAGGCGGGACGAGGTACGCGCCAACGAGCACATCTGAGCCGCGGGGTTCGAGCAGGACAGTGCGGCGCAGGTCGTCGTGATGAGTTTTCAGCGTGGATAATTTATCAGCAACGGAACCAGTTCCGAGGTCGAAGGGAAGCGAGGGGATGAGTCGCGTGGGTTCGCCGCCGGTGTGTGAGTCCAAGTATGGGATACGAATCATTTTTTTACCACGAAGTGTCACGAAGGGTCACAAAGGTTTTAACGTCGTGTACCTTTGTGACCCTTCGTGGTTAAAGGTTTTTGAATATCTTCTCGAATTCAGCGCGGTCTTCAGCGGACAAGGGCAGTAGCGGCTGGCGCGGATTGCCAACGGGAATGCCGCGCAGTTCGCAGCCGAGTTTGACCTTTTGGGTGTAGCCGCCACTTTCCATGTTGCGGAGGAGCGGGAGGAGCTTGTCCATGTGTTTGCGGGCTGCCACGAAGTCGTTGTTGAGCGCGGCTTCAAGTACGTTGTGATGT
>JAHDWC010000096.1 GCA_023382575.1 Anaerolineales bacterium | reverse complement strand
AGCAGAGACTCATCACCATCGAAGGGCGCGGTATGCTGGGCGTTCCCGGTGTGGCAGCGCGCGCATTTGGAGCCGTGGCATCGACGGGCACAAGCGTGCCGCTCATCACGCAGGCTTCGTCGGAACAGTCCATTTGTTTTGCAGTTCCAGCGGAATTGGCTGAGAGTGTTCTCTCTGCGCTTCAAAAAACTTTCGTCCGCGAGATCGAAGACGAAGACATAGACCGCGTCTGGTCTACGGAAGATGTTTCCATCGTCACCGTAGTCGGTGCAGGGATGCGGCATACGCCTGGCATTTCTGGGAAGGTCTTCAGCAAGCTCGGCAATGACGGCGTCAACGTCCTCGCCATTGCACAAGGTTCGTCGGAAGTATCCATCTCGCTCGTCGTCGATGCGACGGACACGGAAAATGCAGTTCGGACGCTGCATGAGTTGATCGTTCAATAATTCATAGGAACGGGGTAATCAGTCCCCTCCCCACATCAAAGGAGAATTCATCATGTCACAATCTCAAATTCCGGTCGCCGTGCTCGGCGCGACGGGCTCCGTCGGTCAAAGATTTATTTCGTTGCTCGAAGATCATCCGTGGTTCAAGGTGGTGGCGCTCGCCGCCTCAGACCGCTCGGCGGGACAGAAATATTCCAAAGCCACGCGTTGGGTGTTGGATACTCCCATGCCCGAGTACGCGAAAGACATGGTCATCGTCCCTGCCAATACCGATGCAGTGCAGGCGAAGATTGTTTTTTCGGCATTACATACTGAAATCGCCAATGAGTTGGAACCAGCTTTCGCCAAGGCAGGTGCAGCAGTCTGCTCGAATGCATCTTCATATCGCCGCGGCGAGGATGTGCCGCTGTTATTGCCGGAGATCAATGCGGAACATGTCCAACTCATCAAGCAACAGCGGAAGAATAAAGGCTGGAGCGGATGTATCGTCACCAACCCGAATTGCACCAGCACAGGCTTGACCATCGCGTTGAAAGTTTTGGATAACGAGTTCGGTGTAAAGAAGATCTTTGCCACATCATTGCAGGCGCTTTCAGGAGCGGGATATCCCGGCGTGCCATCGCTCGACATCATGGACAATGTCATCCCGAATGTTGCCAATGGCGGCGAAGAAGAAAAGGTGGAATGGGAACCGCGCAAAATGCTTGGCAAATTTGTTGAAGATAAGATCACTCTTGCAGATATGGTCTTTAGCGTCCACACCAATCGCGTGGCAGTCATCGATGGACATACTGTCTGTGCCAGCGTGCAATTGGACAAGTCTGTGGAACCGGAAGTGGCTATTCAAGCCTTGCGCGATTACAAGGCAAAGCCGTCGGCGAGGGATTTGCCGTCAGCGCCACGGCCCGTGATCGAGGTCCGGGATGAGGCGGATCGCCCTCAACCCAGGCTTGACCGTTTGGCAGGCAAAGGTATGACCACTGTCGTCGGACGCGTGAGACGCGATCCCATTTTTGATCTGAAATTTGTTGTGTTATCGCACAACACGATCCGCGGTGCAGCCGGCGCATCGATCTATAATGCCGAGTTGTTGGTGAGTGAAAAGCTCTTATGAGCATTACCCAAATGGGTACTCTTTTCAGCAAATTCATGAAAACACTTGACAATCATGAAATCGCTATGATATAACCCCGCGAAATTAAATACTCGCTCTTATCCAGAGAGGCGGAGGGACCGACCCTGCGAAGCCTCGGCAACCGACGAAAGTCATGGTGCCAATTTCGGCAAATATGAATGGCTAGTCCATTCACATCTGGAAGATGAGAGGATGGTGTAGACGTATGCCTCTTCTTGTACTTTCAGAAGAGGCTAATTTTTTAAGCGCTAAAAATTATCTCTTCTGACGGGCGGGTAAAACTTTACCAAGAGGAGACTAATCCAATGTCCGCAATCAAAGATCGTCAGTTAGGCTTTGCCACCCGTCAGCTTCACGCGGGTTATTCCCCCGACCCCACTACGGGGAGCCGCGCTGTGCCGTTGTATCAGACCACGAGCTATCAGTTCAAGAACACGGAGCACGCTGCGAATCTGTTCGCGCTCAAAGAGTTGGGAAATATTTACACACGCTTGATGAATCCCACCACAGATGTGCTCGAACAGCGCATCGCTTCGCTCGAAGGCGGCGTGGCCGCGCTCGCTTCCAGCTCGGGGCATGCGGCTCAAGCCCAGGCAATTTTTACTTTACTGAATGCGGGTGACCATATCGTGACTTCGTCACGTCTATACGGTGGGACGTATAACCAGTTCAAATACACCCTGCCCAAACTGGGAATCGACGTCACGTTTGTTGACCCAACTGACCCGAAGAATTTCGAAGCGGCGATCCAGCCGAATACGAAGATTTTGTACGGCGAGACATTGGGGAATCCGGATATTTCTGTCTTCCCGTTTGAGGAAGTGGCAGAGATCGCCAAGAAACACAAACTGGTTTTATTCATCGACAACACCTTCGCCACACCGTATCTCTTCCGCCCATTCGAATGGGGCGCGCATGTCATCACCCACTCGACCACTAAATTTATCACCGGCAATGGAACTTCCATTGGCGGCATCATCGTGGACGGTGGCAACTACGACTGGAGCAATGGCAAGTTCGAGAATTTCAATACGCCCGATCCTTCGTATCATGGGCTTGTCTACTCCTCCATCGCCGCGGCGGGGCTTCCTCCATTTGCGATCAAAGCTCGCGTACACGTTCTGCGCGACATCGGCGCGAGCGCCTCGCCCTTCAACTCCTGGCAGACTTTGCTTGGGCTCGAAACCCTCAACCTGCGCATTGACCGTCACGTGCAGAATACGCAAGCCGTGGCAGAATTTTTGGAGAAACATCCAAAAGTTAGCTGGGTCAAATATCCGGGGCTCAAGAGTCATCCCGATTACGAACGTGCCAAGAAATATCTGCCCAAGGGTGCCGGCGCAATTCTCGGTTTCGGAATCAAAGGCGGCGCAACGGCCGGCAAGAAGTTCATCGAAAGTCTGCAACTCTTCAGCCACCTTGCCAACGTCGGCGATGCGCGCAGTCTGGCCATTCATCCCGCCACGACCACTCACAGTCAATTGACCGAAGAACAACAGGTCAGCGCTGGCGTCAGCCCGGATTTCGTCCGCTTGAGCATTGGTCTCGAAGATTTCGAAGACATCAAGTGGGATCTCGATCAAGCGCTGAACGCAGCCTAATCTTGCAAACCCACCCCCTCTCCCAAATTTGGGAGAGGGGAGAAAGTTTTACAGGCCCGTAAAAATTCCTTCTACACTTCCCGCCAGGGAAATTCTCGAATACGAAAACATCTTTGTGATCGACGAAGAGCGCGCGCTTCATCAAGACATCCGTGCCTTGCGTGTGGCGATTCTCAATCTCATGCCCACCAAGATCGCCACCGAGACGCAGATCCTGCGTCTGCTTTCCAACTCTCCGCTGCAAGTGGAGATCACCTTACTTCATACTGCCACACACGAATCCAAAAATACCGATGCGGAGCATTTGCTCCAACACTACGTCACCTTTGAAGATGTAAGACACGAAAAATTCGATGGGCTCATCATCACTGGCGCTCCTGTGGAACAACTCCCCTTCGAAGAAGTGGACTACTGGGAAGAACTCAAACAGATCATGGATTGGGCAAAGACCAATACCGAATCCACATTTTATATTTGCTGGGGAGCGCAAGCCGGACTGTATCACTACTATGGCGTTCCCAAATATGACCTGCCACAAAAAATGTTTGGCGTTTTTGAACATCGCCTCTTAAACCGGACCGAAAGCCTGCTGCGCGGATTCGATGACATTTTCCTCGCTCCACACTCCCGCCATACCGAGATCCGCCGCGAGGATATTGAAAAGATTCCCGAGCTACAAATTCTCGCCGAATCTGACGATGCGGGCGTGTACATTGTCGGCTCAAAAGATGGACGTCAACTCTTCATCACCGGTCATTCTGAATATGACCCACTCACCCTCAAGTCTGAATACGACCGCGATGTGAACAAGGGACTTCCCATTCACGTTCCGAAAAATTATTATCCAAATGATGATCCGACTCAAATGCCAAACGTCCGCTGGCGTGGACATGCCAGTTTGTTATATACGAATTGGCTGAACTACTACGTCTATCAAGCCACACCCTTCGACCCGAACGAAATCCCGAAGAGAAATCAATGAGCGCAAAACGCAATTTCGGTTTCACCACGCGTCAGGTCCACGCAGGCTACACACCTGATCCCGCCACGGGAAGCCGAGCTGTTCCCATTTATCAAACCACCGCATATAACCTTCAAAGCACAGACCGCGCCGCACGACTCTTCGCACTGCAAGAGAGCGGCAATATCTACACCCGCATCTCCAACCCGACAAGCAATGTCTTCGAGAAAAGAGTCGCCAGCCTCGAAGGTGGGATCGCGGCGCTCGAAGTTGGTTCGGGTCACGCCGCTCAAGCCACTGCCATCCTCACCATTTGCGAAGCGGGCGACCATATCGTCTCCACTTCGATGCTGTACGGCGGTACAGTCACTCAATTCAAATATACCTTTCCAAGACTCGGCATCACTGTCACACTCGTTGACCCAAGCGACCCGGAAAATTTTCGCCGCGCCATTCAACCGAATACAAAAATCATTTATGGTGAAACCATCAGCAATCCGCTCGGCAACATATTCCCCTTCGAAGAAGTCTCCGCCATCGCGCATGAACATGGCATCCCGTTGATGATCGACAATACTTTTGCCACGCCATATTTGTGTCGTCCCATCGAATGGGGCGCGGACATCATCACACACTCGACGACAAAATTCATTGGGGGACACGGCACCACCCTAGGCGGGATCATCGTAGACAGCGGCAAATTTGATTGGAGGAAAAGCGGACGCTTCAAAAACTTCACCGAACCTGATCCTGCCTACCATCACGTTATCTACGCTGACGATTTTGGTCCGCTCGCATTTATCTCCAAAGCACGCGCTGGCATCTTGAGAGACTTGGGCACTGTCCAACAACCGATTGCATCCTGGTTCTTGATTCAAGGCTTGGAGACGTTGTCTCTGCGCATGGAACGTCATGTACAAAATGCGCAGCGTGCCGCAGACTTTCTCGAAAGTCATCCCAATGTCAAATGGGTTTCGTATGCAGGTCTTGCCGGCCACCCAGACCATGAGCGCGCTAAAAAATATTTACCCAAAGGTGCAGGCGCTGTGATCGGATTTGGCGTCCAAGGGGGACGAGGGGCTGGAGCAAAATTCATCGACAACTTGCAACTCTTCAGCCATGTTGCCAATGTGGGCGACACGCGTTCGCTCGCCATTCATCCCGCCAGCACCACGCACAGCCAGCTCTCTGATGAAGAACAACTCGCCGCAGGCGTCAGCCCAGACTTTATTCGATTGTCCATTGGCTTGGAGGATATCGACGACATCCTCTGGGATCTTGACCAAGCCTTGAACTTTAAATGAACAGGGTCATGCTTCTGCATGACCCTGTTTTGTTTATCCACAAGGACTAACCCTTGATGATCCGCTCGCCTTCATATAATTTGATGGCGACGAAAGTGATTACCACCGCCAGCAAAATCGTCAACACAGTTGAGACGAGAATATTCGTTCCCGAGATCGGCTCAGAACGCAGGAATTGGTTGATCAAAATCTGTTGACCAAACGTCGGGATGAGCATCGTCCACAGGTCAGGTTTGACCGGGAGAAATGCGAGCGCGATGCCCGGCAGGGAGGGAATCAACCCTACAAAAGGCAGATATGTCCCCGCTTCCTTCGTCGTTTTTGCAAACGAGGCGATCCAGGTTTGAATCGCACAAGCGAGGATCACAATCGGCAGACAGATCAAAAAGACCGCAGTAAGTGCGCCAATATCCAAGCCGATCTGGATGCCAAGTAATTCTTCGACCGGCAGAAGGCGAAAGATGGCGGCAAACCCTACCAATGTAATCAACAGATTAAAGATGGCAAACGGCATGGCGGAAAGCATCTTGCCGATGGCAACCCAACCACGCGGCAGCGGATTGATGAGCAAGGGTTCGAGTGAGCCGCGTTCCCGTTCGCCGGCGGTTCCGTCGATGATGACTGGCGACGCGCCATTGAAAATAGCGAAGATAATGAAGTAAGGCAGCATCGAAAGGAAGATCAAAGCCTGACTTTGTGGCGTGGCAGTATCCACTTCCTCGATTTGGATGGCGCGCATCACTGCCGGACTGACGCCGCGCAGGCTCAAACGTAGGAAGCCAATGTAACTACCATATCCTTCCAATAAACTTTCAGTCCGGTTGATATCCACCGCCGCAGACTGACGCGTACTGTCGAAGACGAGTTGCACGGTCGCCGTCTCGCCAGCGGAAAAATCCTCGCTGTAATCTTCGGGGATGATGAGCGCGACATTGATGTCACCCGCGATGACTGCCGCCTCAGGATCGGCGGGAGCTTCTTCAATGATGACATCTTGTTGTTTAAGGAAAGCGATCAGGTTGGGAGCATGTTCCGCGCCAGAGACTGGCAGGACCAAAGTCTCCTCCACATTATCGCGGATGGTGTTCCCCACCAACATAATGACTCCACCAAGGATCAACGGACCAAAGAGCGCCCAGAACAAACCCGTCATCCAACTGCGAGTATCCCGCAGATTGTCGAGCATTTCCTTTTGGAAAATAATCAGAATCTTTTTCATCGTTCCAACCCCTCTTCCGAGCCGATGACGGCTACAAAGGCATCTTCAAGATTTTCCTGACCCGTTTGTTTGCGTAAATCGTCGGGGCTGCCATACGCAGAGACTTCTCCGCTTGAGATGATAACGATCTGGTCGCACAACGCGGCCACCTCCTGCATAATATGACTTGTAAATAGAACACACTTGCCATCTTCTCTTAAACGTAGGATGACCTGACGCATCGCGCGCGTGCTCATTACATCCAGACCATTGGTCGGCTCATCGAGCAAAACATTTTTGGGGTTATGCACCAGAGCGCGAGCAATCGCAACCTTCAGCTTTTCGCCGGTGGAAAAACCTTCCGTCCTGCGGTCGGCGATGGATTGCATGTCGAGCAAAGCCATCAGCGCATCGATCTGCTTTTCGAGCAGCTCTCCTTCCAGCCCATGCAAACGCCCATAGTAACGGATATTCTCACGGGTAGTCAGACGCGGATATAAACCGCGCGCATCTGCCAGGACGCCGATCCGCTTCTGCACTTCAAGCGGATTCTGGCGGATGTCGAATCCATCCACTTGGGCGGTTCCGCTTTCAGGTTTGAGCAAGGTGTAAAGCATGCGCAGCGTGGTACTTTTGCCTGCGCCATTCGGACCGAGCAAACCCGTGATCTGCCCATCCGGCGCGGAGAAGGAAACATTTTGAACGGCTTTTACTTTGCCGAACGATTTTGAAAGACCTTGTACTTGAATCATGATTCGTGACCTTGATGAATTACGGACGTGGTCCGCTGAAATCGACGAAGAACGGCGGCGGTTGGACAGCTTCTACACAACTGGTATCCAAACCTTCGATGGAAGCGCTCTCAATAAAATCGGATAACAGGCTCGAACCGCAGGCGCTGGCAATATTGCCGTGTCCCATGCCGGAGAAAATCAGATGCAGTTCATTGGTGAGACTCTCAGCGACTTTCTCAGCATGACGCGGCGGAGTGATCGGGTCGGCGTCGCCGGAAAGCATCAAGACTGGGACATCCGAAACCACTGGCTCGCGAAATTCAGCTGAGACTTCACCTTTTTGCCACTCAGAACAGATCGCTGAAAAATCCACGGTGCGATCAATGAAGACCGTCTTCTCTGCGCTTTGAGCGGCTTCGTCCGCGGAGATGAGCGGCGCGTCTTCGGTACAGGTGACCGCATACAACATGCCATCATACAACCCTGAATTGACGAGATACGCCTGCGAGATCAACGGGACATAGTTTTCGTCCGCGTATGCAGAGTGAATGGACAGCGGCAAAGTGGCGACAAAATCGGGTACGTACAACGTGTTGAAAACCAAATTTGTCACCATGTCGCGCGTGACGGTCAAGTCAAGCGGCTCATAGGTCAATGGATGTGGAAGGGTGATCTCAGCGGGAGTCTCTTCCAAACGTGCAAGCAGTCCATTAAATTCGCTTCGCAATTTGGGGAATTCGGCTTTGCAAGCCTCGTCTGCTTCGCAGCGCGCTAGGAATGAATCCAGCGCCGCCTGCCCATCTTCGGCCGCATCCATGAACATGACGAAACCGGGATCAACAACCGCATCGAGCGTGACAGTACGAACCCGCTCCGGGAACATGCGCAGATAGGTCAACGCGGCGCGCGTCCCATAGGATGCGCCATACAGGTTGATGGTCTCATATCCCAACGCCGCACGGACTTCATCCAGATCGGTCATCGCAATCTCGGTGTTATAAAAACGCAGGTCAGCGTCCAAAGTTTCCGGACAAGATTTGAGTTTTTCGAGAACTTCTTCTTCCGTCAACTCGTCATCTTCGAGGCTGAGACAGCGCAATGGATTCGATTTGCCCGTGCCGCGCTGATCCACCAACACAATATCGCGTTCTTCGTGAATTTGGAACATCAGCGAGATCATGGCAGGGAATGTCTCCACTGCCGATTGACCGGGTCCGCCTGCCAAAAGGAAAAGCGGATCAGGCTCGGGATTGCGTTTGATGGCAGGAATGACCGCAATGTTCAATTCGATCTTTCGCCCATCGGGATTGGCGCGATCTTCAGGAACGGTCAACGTGCCGCAACGCGCATCCACCTGACCGCCAGAGGGAGAGGTCAACGCACAGTCTTCAAGCGTGACAGAGCTTTCAGAGACAGCCACCTGACTCGGAGGAGAACAGGAGGCGAGGAACATCAGAAAAAAGAGGGAAGTATAGTAAATTCGTTTCATAGGTTTACATCCGCAACATAGACGTGAATTTTCCCACTTTCACAGCAGATTGGCAAGTTGGTTAAATCAATCGGCCATGCTGTTGAGCATGGCCGATTGATTTCTTATCGGGTCCCTTTTATCAGCAACATTAACGGTCGTACCGAGCCGTCATTCTTCGAGGCGAAGAATTTTTACAGTAATCTCAGAGAGCCATCATGATGCTCATGGCAGATCAGAATCTATAGCAAGGCTGAGGCTTGTTTAAGAATTTTTGCCAACAATTTGTAATCCACATCCTGACCTTCCGTGATCGTAACCACTTTGCGATTTGGGTCAGACATGGCTTTCAAGAAACCTTTAATTTCGTTGATTTCGCCTGCGTTGAAAATCATAAAAGAAATTTTATCTTTCGCAGCGTGTATCACGCAGGTATAGTGGGCATCTTTGAGATAGTGCGGCTTACCATATTGCAGGCGTTCTTCCACTTTTGGAATGGTTTTGAAAATCATTTTACGAAGTGACTCACAAACCTCAATCTGCCATTTTGGGAGTTTTTGAATATAGTCTATTACTTCTTTGTCCATATCCATGCGTATTTTCCTACTTCTTCAAAGGCTCGTAATGCAAGATCGTAACGCCTGTACTGAAAGTCTTCGTTTCCAATAATTTCATTGGCGTTTGTTCGATATTCTCAAAAACGCGCAAGCCGCTCCCAACCGCCACAGGATACACCATCAAACGAAGTTCATCAATCAAGCCATGTTGTAAAAGCGTGCGGGTTAGTTCGCCGCTTCCGTATTGCAAAATATAACCACCTGATTGATTCTTCAAATCTGCTATTGTTTTTACGATATCCCCTTTGATCAAGTTTGCATTCCATGTGAGCGGTCCTTTCAATGTACGTGATGCCACATACTTTGGCAAGCTGTTGATTCGGTCCGCAAAATCATCACTACCTGCCCGCGCCGACCATGCCTCTGAAAAACCCTCATAGGTCACACGTCCCATCACGAGCATGTCAGTTGCAAAGAGCTGCTCGCGGGCATACTGGATGAACTCATCACTCATATAACCAAACGACCAGTTTTGCGGATTTTCGATAACGCCATCCAGAGTTGCCATCGTCGATATAATTAATTTTCTCATTTAAGATCTCCTTTTATTGTTTGATATTTGAATCTTATCCTTGCTCTAAAAGGATGTCTTGTATAAAAACGACAACTTCGGATATGTCATTGCCGCTCTTCGAGAAGCAATTTCCATATTTATTTAGTATTGGAATTAACAATATCCGATGGAGTTTGCCCAGCAAATAATTTCAACGATCGAGTTAGATGCGGCTGGTCGAAATATCCTGCTTCATAGACTACATCGATAATTGGTTTGCCTTCATGCAACATAGCCAACGCCAAATGTGCTCTTTCGATTTGTTGAATTGTTTTGTGCGTCAATCCCGTCACGTGAAGAAAACGTCGCTGTAATGAGCGGACAGACAAGTCCTGAGTCCTGCCACGCAGAACATCATCCACAATTTGGTCATGATTCAACAAGTCATTTCTCATCAAACGCATCACGAACGTATCTGCATTTTCAAAGGTTGGAATTTCAAATACGCCACCAACAACAGTAAAAGCGTCCCTTCTGGACTGCGGTAAATGAATTGCATCATTCACTAAATTTTGCTTTGGCAAATGTGGCATAAACACGCTTCGCTTAAAAATAATACCGAAAAACTCCGTATGCCCTGTTGGCACTTGTGCAAGTGAAGCTCGCGCCTCGGGACCGCGAATGCTCAAGGTATATCTACCCATATGTTTTGAAATGACCATCTCCCAACGACTATCCGCTGTGGACATAAATGATCCGCCATGACTCATTGTTTCCGTGTGCCAAACAGCTTCAACGAAAGGCGAATCAGATGGGCGAATTTTAAAATCAAAGCTCATAGACATTCACAACGTCATACAAGGCTAATTTTCCACACAGAAGCATACTTCTTCTTATACTTCAAATCCTTCTCCAACTCGATCAATTCCAACGCCTTCTCTTTGATCTCGCTGGAGGTGGTGGCTTCGTAGAGATTTTTCAAGCCTACAAGAATGTCATAGCGGATAAGAGATCCGTTCTTTTCCTTGGCGCATTCCCGATACCGTTTCTCCAAGCCTTTTACCACCATGATCTGGGCGTTCTTGCCTCCCAAACCCACCTTCCAAATGGATTGAAGACAATGCCGTGCAGTGACGAACTTCTCATCTTTTGTCACATCCAGCAGTTTATCGAAGTCTTTGAGCATCCTGCCTTTGGGGTCACTCTTGGCGAGGTTGGCAAGCAGTTGCGATGAAATCGCACGGACGTGGTTATCCTTGTGCGTCAGCCCTTCGACCAGTTCATCCCATGCTTCGTATGCCCAATCTACAGGCTTCTCGGTTCCCTCCATAAGAGCGTAATAGGCTTTATTTTGCAACTCCCCATCTTCCGAACGGATGTTATCCAGATGCGTACGGATGGTTTTGTCTATTTTTCCCGCAGATGATTTTTTTGACTCACGAAAAGATAATCCCTTTGCCTGCAATTCCTCACGCAGGATGCGAGCCGCCTTTTGCCCCATACCGTGTAACATCAGCAATTCCTCTTCGGTGATATCGGTCAGTTGTTTTAGCACGGTAATGCCAACGCCTTCAAGCGCACGTGTGGCAGGGGCGCCGATCTTGGGGAGGTCGCTTTTGCTTTGAGAATCTTTCGTCATGCGGGTTCTCCTTCGGGCAAAACGCCAACTTCGTTTTCTTCTAGGTAACGCTTCGAGAGCAAGCCGTAGTATTTGGTGTTCATCGCAATCAATGTGACTATCAAGCCAATGATACCCGTTACTGTAAAGACGAGGGCAATTCCACGGTCGGCTCCCGTGCCGAACCAACTGCCGATCAGTTCAACGCCCGCACCGACGGTCATAAAGGGGATGAAAAACAATTCGGTAACAGGACCAATCATAAAGGTCGTCAGAGGCGAGGCGGACATCTCCACGCTTTGGGCAAAGCCGAAGACACGTCCCTGCCTTTCGAGCGGGACAACTTTCTGGATGATGGTATGTTCCGCCGCTTCAATGAACGGGACAACACTGATGTAAATGAACATGCCGACACACAGCAACACGATGGACGGCTGGATGGTGAAGACGCTGGAGATGATCCAGATGACGATGTTGGCGGCGAACATGGCGAAAAGCGGATTTTTGCCCAAGCCGAATTTTGCGATGAGGAGACCGCCGACGATGAATCCGCAACTGAGGATTGCCCACAGCACGCCCCACACCTGAACCGAAACCAGCGACAAACCATAGGCATCCATCAACCCCATGAAGACGCCGCCTAAAAAGTTGTTGAAGGTGCTGAAGAAGATGAGAGCGATCAAGCCAGGGATGGCGATGACCAGGGCGAACGTGCCACGTAAATCCACTTTGGGAGGTTGACCTTCGAGGTGAACGATCTCTTTTTCTGGAATGTCCGTGACGAAGAGATGCGCAATCGAAAGCGCCATTACGATCATCGCAAGGATCAGGACGAGATACATGCCCGAATGTGCGACGAGGAATCCGCTGATGGCAGAGGTGATGAGGAAGATGATGCCCGTCGTCGTGCCGACGAGACCGTTCGCCTTGTCACGTGAATCTTCGGGGATGAGGATGGTGACCAATGTTGGCAGTGCAATCCCACGCAGGTTACCTGCGATCACGCCGAGGAGGAGAAGCGGGACGAACGTCCACAGTGTGGGGCTTGTAGCGTTCTTCCATGTTTCGGCTGGGACGCTCAGATAGACTACAAACCCAATCGAGTAAATGATCAACGAGACAAAGCCCGAAAGGAGCATGACATTCTTTTTCTTGTTATGGTCAACAAGACTCCCGAACCAGATGCCCGAAACCGCAACGGCAACGAGATAAATACCCGAAACGACGGATGTCGCTGTGACGGATTTTGTTTCAAGGTAGATAAAGAAGATCATCGCAAACCAGACGGTCATGTTGGTGACTGTGGCGAGCAAGGTGTTGGCAAGTATTTGATAAAAGGTTTTCATTTTTTACCTGTAAAGTAGGGCGGGTCTTCAACCCGCCATTTAAAGATGTCAGGCTGAAAGCCTGACCTACACGAATCAAGTTATTTCTTCGGAGGGATATTTTGATTGAGGCGGAAGAGATTATCGGGATCATATTTCGCCTTGACCTTGCGCAACCGCTCCCATGTGGAACCTGGGTACGCCGCACGGATCTCGGCTTCGGTCACATCACTTAGGAAGTTGACGTATGCGCCCTCATCGCTTTGACGAATCGCCGCCGCAAAATTTGTGACCCATGTTTCATGTGTCGTTTTCTCTGCGGGGTTTTCATACAGCGCCGCATGATGCGCCATGATACGGGATTTGCGATGGGCAAATGCTGTCGCTTCAACTGGAACTCGAGCCATCGCTCCACCCAACACTCGAAGCTGGGTCACTGCCATTGAGCCAGTCGATGCCTTGAGATGATTCAGGATCGTCTCGGCAACCGAGCGATCAACACGATCAATGAACATCGTGCGTGATACGGCAACAGGATGATAATCACCGCCTTCTTCGGGCGGATACATCTCTGGGTAGTGCATGGGGCGAAGCATATCGGCATATGGTGTGGCGAGCGCACGCAACGGCGCAATCACCTTCTCACCCTCCACAGGATCACCTACATACACCATCATTGCCATAATGATCAACTTGCCGTGCACTTCCGCAGGCAGGAACGGCATCGGCGGCGCAGTCATAACATTGGCAATCGTCGAGAGTTCATCGGGAGCGGCTTCCGCTACGGCAATAAAACCTGCGACAACATCCTCTGTGGCAGGCAGGATCAACATGCCGCCATAGACCGAGTCCACTTTTTGCAATTGGAATTTGAAACGTGTGGCAACGCCAAAGTTTCCGCCTCCGCCACGGATCGCCCAAAACAGATCGGGGTGGGATTTGTCGTCTACATGCAGGAGTTGACCATCGGCAGTCACGATTTCAGCGGCGAGTAACGAGTCGATCGTCAGTCCATATTTGCGAACGAGATAACCAACTCCGCCACCGAGTGTGATGCCACCCAAACCAACAGAACCTGTATCGCCGAAGCCAACGGCGAGTCCATGTTTGGCAACAGCGGTTGTGAATTCGCCAGCGGTCAGACCTGTCTCTGCCCAGGCGGTTTGCTCTTCCAAATCAATTTGCAAATCCTTCATCGCAGACAGGTCAAGGACGATTCCGCCATCGGTGGTACTGTGACCAGCACTGCTGTGACCGCCACTGCGGATTGCCAATTCAAATCCATGTTCACTTGCCAATTTCACAAGTCGTGAGACATCGCCCGCATCTGCCACACGGATGATCGCTGACGGGCGACTGTCTATGCCACCGTAGAAAACTGTCCGTGCGGATTCGTAGCGAGGGTCATCTGGGGCGATGACTCTGCCATTGAAAAGCGCACGCAGGTCTGAGGTCGAGGGGGAAGCGGGGGTTTTATCCAATAAGGTTGAGCGTTTCGTAGTCATGTTAAAGTCTCCAATTATCTAAAGGTCAAACGGTTATTTACATCTTGAGCATGTCACCCTCCCGAAGGACATCGGGACGATGTGAGCGACAGCGAAGGGTCTCTGAGATAATCGTCGAGATTCTCACCTGCACCGAACGCAGGTACGGTGTCGCTTCGCTCAGAATGACATTTCGCAGGGTGAGTTAATTTTTCAAATATGCGCTGGTGAGCGATCCTTTCGCTTTCAATAATTCTTTGGGTGTGCCTTCGAACATGACCTGCCCGCCTTTACTGCCGCCTTCGGGACCCATGTCAATGATCCAGTCGGCATTCTTGATGACGTGCAGGTTGTGTTCGATGACAACGACAGTGTTGCCTGTGTCGACGAGGCGATTGATGACCTGCATGAGATGACCGATATCGGACATGTGCAAGCCCGTGGTTGGTTCGTCCATGATGTAGATACTGCCCTGCTTGTGCAACTCGCTGGCGAGTTTGATGCGCTGACATTCACCGCCCGAAAGCGTGCTCAAGGGTTGACCGAGTCCAAGATAATCCAAGCCGACATCGCTCATGGCTTGCAGTTTCTTGACCACTTCTTTGAGCTCGAAATATTCAAGCGCCTGCCCAACGTTCATCGCCAGCACGTCGCTGATGGATTTGCCGTTGAGTTTGTATGCCAGCACTTCATCTTTGAAGCGTTTGCCGCCGCAAATTTCGCAGGGAGATTTTGCTTCGTTGAGAAAAGCCAGGTCGGTGTAGATCACGCCGAGTCCCTGACAATTCTCGCAAGCGCCCTTCGAGTTAAAACTGAATAACGCTGGTTGCACTTTGTTCGCCGAGGCAAACGCCTTGCGGACATCGTCCATGATGCCTGTGTAGGTGGCGGGGTTCGAGCGGCTGTTCACGCCCACTGCGGATTGGTCAATGACAATCGAGTCGGGATGTTGGTGCTGGAACACTTCGTTGATGAGCGAGCTTTTGCCTGAACCAGCCACACCTGTGACGACGGTCAACACACCTGTTGGGATGTTCACACTGACATTCTGCAAATTGTTGACCTTCGCATTCTTGACGGGAAGTTTTCCCGTCGGCGTGCGGAACGAATCTTTTATCGGGATGGATTGTTGCATGTGCGTGCCAGTCAGCGTCTTTGCCTTGAGCAAATTGGCATAACTGCCCTCGAAGACAACCTCGCCTCCCTGCGGACCCGCGT